>JANMWV010000243.1:0-2587 GCA_031394165.1 Actinomycetes bacterium | reverse complement strand
GCTCCACTGCTTCGGCGGGCGCTCCTTCTGCAGGCCGAGGTCCGAAATGCGGACGCCGGTCGCGAGCCGGCAGGCCGACGCGACGAGCGGAATGCCCGTCGCCTTCGACACGAACGGCACGGTGCGCGACGCGCGCGGATTCGCCTCGAGCACGTAGATGCCGCCGTCGGGCGTGATCGCGAGCTGCACGTTGAGCAGGCCGATGACGCCGAGCGAACGTCCGAGCAGGCGCACCGTGCGCTGGATCTCCTCCGTCTGCGACGGCGTGAGCCCCGGCGCCGGCAGGACGCACGCCGAGTCGCCCGAGTGGATGCCCGCTTCTTCGACGTGCTGCATCACCGCGCCGATGTACGCGTCGGTGCCGTCGCAGAGCGCATCGACGTCGATCTCGACGGCGTTCTCGAGGAAACAGTCGACGAGCACCTTCCCGAGCACCGGAACCTCGAAGACCTCCTCGTCCGTGTAGCAGACGCGCATCGCGCGGCCGCCGAGCACGTACGACGGGCGCACGAGCACCGGGTAGCCGATCTCGTTGGCGACCCGCACCGCCTCCTCCTGCGACGAGGCCATCCCCCACGCCGGCGAGCGCAGGTCGTGTGCGCGCAGCAGTCCGCCGAAGCGCTCGCGATCTTCGGCCAGGTCGACCGCGTCATAGGGAGTGCCGAGGATCGTGTAGCCGGCCTCCTCGATCGCGCGCGCGAGCTTCAGCGGCGTCTGGCCGCCGAACTGGATCACGACGCCCTCCGGCCGCTCCCGGTCGCAGATCGCGAGTACCGATTCAGCGTCCAGCGGTTCGAAATACAACCGGTCGGAGGTGTCGTAGTCGGTCGAGACGGTCTCGGGGTTGCAGTTCACCATCACGGCCTCGTAGCCGAGCTCGCGGAATGTCGCGACGGCGTGCACGCAGCAGTAGTCGAACTCGACGCCCTGGCCGATGCGGTTCGGGCCGGAGCCGAGGATGACGACGCGCTGCTTGTGACCCGCGGGCGGCGCCTCGTCGGCCTCGCCCCACGTCGAGTAGTAGTAGTTCGACGCGGCCTCGACCTCGGCGGCGCACGAGTCGACGCGCCGGAAGACGGGCCGCACACCGCACGCGCGCCGGCGGGCGCGCACCGCTGCCTCGGGCACGTCGGCCGCATCGGCGATGTCGGCGTCCGCCAGCCCGAGCCGCTTCAGGCGGAGCCAGTCGTCTGCGTCGAGATCGTCGATCGACGCGCCGGCGATCTCGAGCAACGCCTCCTGGATTCGCCAGATCTCCTCCTCGAAGAACGGGTGCACGCCCTCGGGCACGTCGGCGAGCGTCTGCCACGGCGTCGCCGCACCCGGATCGAGCTCGCGCGAGCGCATTGCTTTCAGAAAAGCCTCTCCGAACGTGCGGCCGATGCCCATCGTCTCGCCGACCGACTTCATCTGCGTGCCGAGCGTGCGGTCGGCGCCGGGGAACTTCTCGAACGCGAAGCGCGGGAACTTGACGACGACGTAGTCGAGCGTCGGCTCGAAGCTTGCGGGGGTCGTGCCGGTGAGGTCGTTCGGGATCTCGTCCAGCGTGTAGCCGACGGCGAGCTTCGCGGCGACCTTCGCGATCGGATAGCCGGTCGCCTTCGATGCGAGCGCGGAGGAGCGCGAGACGCGCGGGTTCATCTCGATCACGCGTATGTCGCCGGTCTCGCGGTCGCGCGCGAACTGGATGTTGGAGCCGCCGGTGTCGACGCCGACTGCACGCACGACGGCAACTGCGGCATCGCGGAGCTCCTGGTACGCCTCGTCGGGGAGCGTCATCTGGGGCGCGACCGTGACGGAGTCGCCGGTGTGCACGCCCATCGGGTCGAGGTTCTCGATCGAGCAGACGATCACGACGTTGTCGTTGCGGTCGCGCACGACCTCCAGCTCGAACTCGTCCCAGCCGCGCACCGACTCCTCCACGAGCACCTGCCCGATGGGGCTCTCGCGCAGGCCGATCTCCACCTGCGCCTGGAGCTCGTTGTACGTGTTCGCGAAGCCGCCGCCGTGACCGCCGAGCGTGAACGCCGGACGGACGACGGCCGGTGTCGCGACGCCTTCGATCTGGACGATGTCCGTGACGATGATCGACTTCGGCACGCGCAGGTTGCACGACTCGACGGCGTCCTTGAAGAGCTGCCGGTCCTCCGCTCGGTTGATCACGTCGAGCTTGGCACCGATCAGCTCGATGCCGAGCTCGTCGAGGATTCCCGACTCGGCGAGCTCGCGCGCGAGGTTGAGCGCCGTCTGGCCGCCGAGCGTCGGCAGCAGCGCGTCGGGCCGCTCGCGGCGCAGCACGTCGGTGACGCCTTCGAGGTCGAGCGGCTCGAGATACGTGCGGTCGGCGAAGCCCGGGTCGGTCATGATCGTCGCCGGGTTCGAGTTGATCACGACAGTGCGGTAGCCGTCCTCGCGCAGCACCTTCAGCGCCTGGCAGCCCGCGTAGTCGAACTCGGCCGCCTGGCCGATCACGATCGGGCCGGAGCCGATCAGGCAGATCGTGTGGATGTCGGTGCGCTTCGGCATTACGCCGCCGCGACCTCGTCGACCCAGTGCTCGAGCAGCGGCCACGCGTCGTGCGGGCCGG
>JANMWV010000227.1:0-2325 GCA_031394165.1 Actinomycetes bacterium | reverse complement strand
CCGTGCCACGCGCACTCGACCGTGCCGTCGTCGTGCAACTCGCCCTGGCTCAGCGCGAACTCGCGGTGCGTGCAGCAATCGGCGATCGCGCGCACCTCGCCGTTGATTCGGACGAGGCAGACGAACGTCCCGTGTGCGCCGCGCACGCCCAGCAACCCGCTCGGCGGGATTTCCGACAGCTTGGCCACGACGGCGAACCCGTCGTCGGCCGGCACCGCGTCGGTCGTCACGACGCCGAGCCATCCGGTCGCTGCGGCGTGCCCTCGTCCGCCGACGCCGCCTGCGCGCCGAGCGCCCGGCGCAGCGTGTGCCACGACATTGTCGCGCACTTCACGCGCATCGGGAACTTGGCGACGCCCCCGAAGGCGAGCAGCGCCCCAGTGGGCTGGGCGCCGGAACCCGGAATCCCGAGGCCGGACGTGACCAGGTGGTGGAACGACGCGTAGATCGCGTCGGCTTCGGCAATGGTCTTGCCTTTCACCGCCTGCGTCATCACCGAGGCCGAGGCCTGTGAAATCGCGCAGCCCGACCCGGTGAACTTGACGTCGGCAATCCGGTCGCCGTCGAGCTGGACGGCGACGTTGACCTCGTCACCGCAAAGCGGATTGCGGCCGGTGGCGTTCGCGGTGGCCGCGGGCAATGCGCCCTTGTTCCGCGGCCGGCGGTAGTGGTCGAGCAGGACTTCCTGGTAGAGCGCGCTCAGGTCCGGCACGCGCGGCCCCTACGCGGCCGACGAACTGGTGAAGCGGTCGAGCACCAGCGCCTCGAGCCCCTCCCGCACGGCGTCGATGTCGATCTTTTCCAGCACGTCGGCGGCAAAGGCGTACACCAGCAGCTGCTGGGTCAGCGCGTCGCCGATGCCGCGCGACCGCATGTAGAAGCGCGACATCTCGTCGATGCGCCCAACGGTCGCACCGTGCGTGCACTTCACGTCGTCGGCAAAGATCTCGAGCTGCGGCTTGGTGTCGATGTGTGCGCCGTCGCTCAGCAGCAGCGTGTGGTTCTCCTGTTTGCCGTCGGTCTTCTGCGCCTCGGGATGGACGTACACCTTGCCGTTGAAGACGCCGTGTCCCTCGTCGTCGAGCACGCCCTTGTACAGCTCGCGGCTGTAGCAGTTGGGCGCGATATGCTCGATCCGCGTCTGGTGGTCGACCTTCTGCCCGCCGTCGGCAAGGTAGAGGCCGTTGAGGGTCGAGCCGCAGCCCGCGCCGTTCAGGTGGGTGTAGACATTCGTGCGCGAGAGCAGGCCGCCGCTGGCAAACGAAAACGAGACGAAGTGGCTGTCCTTTGCCTGCGCCACCTGCACCGTGCCGACGTGGAACGCGTCCGGGCTCTCGCGCTGGACCTTGACGTGCGTCACCGTCGCCCCTTCGGCGATGTCGACCTCGGTGACGGTGTTCGTGAAGTAGCGCCGCGCACCGGCCGTCACCCAGCTTTCGACGATCGCCACCTTGGCCTGCCGCTCCGCCGCCACGATCACGCGCGGATGTACCACGCCGCCGTCCATGCCCGGATCGGCGACAAAGAGCAGGTGGATGGGCGGCGCGACCACCGTGTCCCGGGCCACGTGGATGACCGCGCCGCCGCGCATGAACGCGGTGTTGAGCGCGGTGAACGTGTGCTCATCGAACGACGCGACCCGGGTCAGGCGCCCCTCGAGGAACGCGGCGTCGTCGCGGAACGCGGTCTCGAGGTCGAGTACGCGGACGCCGGCAGGCAAGGCCGCCACGTTCGAGCGGTGCGCGTCGTACTGTCCGTTCACGAATACGAGCGTCGGCCACTCGTCGTGCCCAAAGCGGAACGGCGCGAGGTCGAGCGTGGCGAGCGAAGGCGAGGCGCCGTCGACGAGCTGGAACCGGCCCTCGGCGATCGCGCGCGTGGACGTGTAGTGCCAGTCCTCGTTACGCGTGGTCGGAAAGCCGAGCTGCTCGAACCGTGCCATTGCCGCGCGGCGCACCGGGGCGAGCCACGCCGGCCCGACGCCGGCCATTGCCTCGGCATGCGCGGTGAAGTCGCCGATCATCGTCTCTGCGGTCACGCGACGGCCTCCGCCTCCACCAACCAGTCGTAGCCCTTTTCCTCGAGTTCGAGGGCTAGTGCCTTGGAGCCGGATTTCACGATGCGACCGGCCACGAGCACGTGCACACGATCCGGCACGATGTAGTTGAGCAGGCGCTGGTAGTGCGTGACGACGATCGTCGCGCTGTCCGGCCGCTTGAGCTGGTTCACGCCGGCGGCGACGATGCGCAGGGCGTCGATGTCGAGCCCCGAGTCTGTTTCGTCGAGGATTGCCAGCTTCGGCTCGAGCACCGCCATCTGCAGGAT
>JANMWV010000202.1:0-2728 GCA_031394165.1 Actinomycetes bacterium | reverse complement strand
CGTCATCTACACGATGGCCGGCTCGCTGATGATGCTCGCCGCGTTGATCGTCTACGGGCTGAAGGCCGGCACGTTCGACCTCGTCGACGGGCCGCCGAGCGCGAGCCGCTGGATCTTCCTCGGCTTCATGTTCGCCTTCGTGATCAAGGCGCCGCTCTTCCCGTTCCACGGCTGGCTGCCGGATGCGTACCGCGAGGCGCCGCCGGAGGTGAGCGCCGTGCTGTCGGGCGTGATTGCGAAGGCGGGCGTATACGGGATGCTGCGCATCGCGATTGCGAAGTTCCCCGACCCGACGTCGTTCTACCGGACGACGATCCTCGTGCTCGCCGCTGCCGCGCTCGTGTACGGCTCGCTGCTCGCGTTCCGCGCGAAGGATTTCCGCGGTGTGGTCGCATACTCGTCACTCGCGCAATCGGGGCTGATCGCGATCGGGCTCTTTTCCGGCACGAACCTCGGCTTCGACGGCGCGGTGCTGCAGATGGTCGCGCACGGGCTCGTGTCGACGTCACTCTTCTTGCTCGCCGGCACGATCGAGCGCCGCACGACGACCGGCGACTTCTCGCTGCTCGGCGGCATGGCGCGCAGCAGGCCAGCGCTCGCGACGCTGCTGATGACGGTGGGCGTGATCTCGCTCGCGGTGCCCGGCTCGGCGGCCTTCGCAGGTGAGTTCCTGATCCTCGCCGGCGCCTTCCAGCGTGCGTGGTGGTGGGCCGCGATCGGCGCGGGCGCGATCGTGCTCGCCGCGATGTACATGCTGCGCCTCATCTCCGCCGTGCTGCACCAGGCGCGCGGAACGACGGTGCAAGACGAGGCGCTCGACCTCCGTCCCGGCGAGCTCGCGCTGCTCGTGCCGCTCGTCGCGGTGCTGCTCGTACTCTCGGCGTGGCCCGCGAGCATCTCGCATCACTCCTTCGCGGGCGACCAGCCGATTCAGACGATCACGGATCAGTTCCGATGATCCATACCCCCCACGTCGACTGGTTCGCGCTCTCGACGATCCTCGTGCTGCTCGGCGCGTCCTTCATCGCGCTGCTCTCAGCCGTGCTCGTGCCGCGACCGGCGCGCCGTGCGTTCGCCGCGACCGTCGCCGGGCTCGGCTGCGCCGGCGGGCTCGTGACGTCGATCTGGCTGTACGTCAACAGCGCGTCCGGCCATCGCGTGATCGGCGACGCGTTCTACCGCGACCGCTGGACCGCGCTCGCGCAGGCGATCCTGTGCGGTATCGGCCTCTGCACCGTGCTGCTCTCGGCGGAGCACCTTCCCGCCTGGGGTAAGACCCGGACGAAGGGCATTGTTCCGGGTCTGACCCCAGGCATATCTGATGCCGAGGCCTTCGGCCCGGGCTGGGGCCGGCTCGCACCGCGCGAGCGCCGCGACGACCACGTCGCGGAGTATTTCGCGCTGCTGCTCGCCTGTCTCGCCGGTATGACGTTCTTCGTCGGCTCTGCGAACCTGATGACGCTCTTCCTCTCGCTCGAGTGGTTCTCGATCGCGCTGTACGTCATGTGCGCGATCGACTACGACCGCGAGGACTCGCTCGAAGCGGGGCTGAAATACCTGATCATCGGCTCGTTCGGCTCGGCCGGCCTGCTCTTCGGCTCGGCGCTCGTCTACGGCGCGACGCGGCGCATCGGCTTCGAGGAGATCGCGCACGCGATCGGGCAGCAGAACCTGACGGGCGACGCGCTGCTCGTGCTCGGCCTCGCGATGATCATCGCCGGCATCGGCTTCAAGGCATCCGCAGCGCCGTTCCACATGTGGACGCCCGACGTCTACCAGGGCGCGCCGACGCCGGTGACCGCGTTCATGTCAGCGGCGACGAAGGTCGCAGCGCTCGTCCTCGGGCTGCGCCTCCTCCAGACCGCATTCCCGCAGGAGGCGCACCTCTGGACGTGGGCGATCGCGGGCATCGCCGTCGCGTCGCTCGCCGTCGGCAACCTCGCGGCGCTCGTGCAGCGCGACGTGAAGCGGATGCTCGCGTACTCGTCGATCTCGCACGCCGGCTTCATGCTCATCGGCGTCTCCGTCGGCACGTCGCTCGGCGCGCGCGCGCTCATGTACTACCTCGTGCCGTACGCAGCGATGGCGTTCGGCGCGTTCGCGGTCGTCGCCGCGCGGGAGCGCGAGCTCGGCGAGCCCGTCACGCTGGACAACCTCGCGGGCTTCGGCTGGGAGCGCCCGTTCCTCGGCATCGCGATGTGGTTCTTCATGTTCGGCTTCGCAGGTCTGCCGCTCGGCGGCGGCTTCATCGGCAAGTTCTACGTCCTCGCCGCCGCGTACGAGCACGGCTGGACGTGGCTCGTGATCGTCGGCGTCGTCGCGACGCTCGTCAGCCTCTACTACTACCTCGGCGTCGTGCGGGCGATGTACATGCGCCCCGCCGCAGAGCTTCAGGTCGCGCCGGTCGCCGTCGGCGGCTCACCGGCGAACGAGCGCCTGCTGCACGCGGCCGTCGGCATCGCACTCGTCGTCTCGGTCGGCTCGCTCTTCGCGGTGCAACCGCTGATCGACCTGGCGAGGCACGCCGCGTCGTCGCTGCCCTTCTAGCCGGGTGAACGGGAGCGCCGCACACGTGACGGCGCTTGTCGGCATCGACGTCGGCACGACCGGCGTGAAGGCGCTCGCGATCTCGCCCGACGGCGAGGTGCTGGCGCGCGCCGAGGTCGGCTATCCGCTCTCGACGCCGCAGCCGGGGTGGAGCGAGCAGGATCCGGCGGACTGGGCGCGC
>JANMWV010000560.1:0-12421 GCA_031394165.1 Actinomycetes bacterium | reverse complement strand
CCTCGTCGGCCTGCAGCACGCGCTCGAGGTAGAGCGCGCCGTAGCCGCGGGTGTACCTGGGCGCCGCCGCGCCGAGCGCGGCGAGACGGGCTTCCACCTCGTCGGCGGGCACGTCGAGGTCGAGTCGCCGGCCGTCGACGTCGAGCGCGATGATGTCGCCGTCCTGCACCGCGCGGAGCGGGCCGTTCTCCGCGGATTCCGGCGTCACGTGAAGGACGACAGTGCCGTACGCAGTACCGCTCATCCGTGCATCCGAGATCCGCACCATGTCGGTGACGCCGTCCGCGAGCAGCTTGCTCGGGATCGGAATCTGCCCCCACTCGGGCATTCCCGGTCCACCCTTCGGCCCGCTGTTACGGAGCACGAGCACGGACTCGGCGGTCACGTCCAACGCCGGGTCGTCGATGCGCGCCGCGAGATCGTGCACGTCCTCGAACACGACCGCAGGGCCGCGATGCTTCATCAGCGACGGCGAGACGACGCTCCGCTTCAGGAGCGCGCCACGCGGCGCCAGGCTGCCCCGCACGATCGCCATGCCTCCGGTGGCACCGAACGGCGCGTCGAGCGTCGAGATAAGGTCGCGGTTCGTGACGCATGCGCCCTCGATCTCCTCGCCGAGGGTGCGGCCGGTCACCGTCATCGCGCTCGTGTGCAGGCGCGGCGCGAGCTCCTTCAGGACTGCCGGGATGCCGCCGGCGCGGTGCAGGTCCTCGACGAGGTGCTCTCCCGACGGGCGGACGTTGACGAGCAGCGGCGTCTGCATCGAAAGATCGTGGAAGCGATCGAGCGTGAGCGGGACCCCGACGCGTCCCGCGAGCGCGAGCAGGTGCAACACGGCGTTCGTCCCGCCGCCGATCGCGGCGAGCAGCGTGATCGCGTTGTCGAACGCATCTGCGGTGAGCACGTCCGACGGCCTGATCGGATCGTGCGCGAGCTCCACCGCGCGCCTGCCCGTCTGCTCGGCAGCACGCAGCCGCGCCGCGCCCACCGCGGGGATCGTCGCCGTGCCCGGCAACGACATCCCGAGCGCTTCGGTGAGCGCCGTCATGGTCGACGCCGTTCCCATCTCGTTGCAGTGGCCGACACTTGGCGTTGCGGCCGCCTCGAGCTCGCTGAACTCCTCCGGCGACATGCGGCCCGCGCGGAGCTCGTCGGCGTAGTGCCAGAGGTCGGTGCCCGCGCCGAGCGGGCGGCCGCGGAACCACGACGCCTCCGAAGGCCCTCCCGTGATCATGATCGCGGGGAGATCGGCACTCGCGGCTCCCATGAGCTCGGCCGGAACCGTCTTGTCGCAGCCTCCGATCAGCACGACCGCGTCGAAGGGATGGGCGCGGATGCTCTCCTCGACATCCATCGACATCAGGTTGCGGAAGAGCATCGTCGTCGGCTTCATCAGGTTTTCGCCCAGACCGATCGTCGGGAACTCGAGCGGCAGCCCGCCGGCGAGCAGCACGCCGCGCTTGACGGACTCCGCCAGCGTGCGGAAATGGAGATTGCAGTTGACGAGCTCCGACCACGGGTTGCAGATGCCGATCACCGGGCGGCCGGCGAGCGCGGCGCGCGAGATCCCCTCGGCGTGGATCGACGCGCGGTGGATGAACCCCGCGAGGTCTGCGCCACCGAACCAGCGCTGGCTCCGTAACGTCATCGCCGCACCACCATCCCCGCGCGATCACCAGTCAAACGAGCAGCGCTCAACGTCGGCACACCGTTCACAATCACGTGCTCCATTCCCTCCGCAAGCAGGTTCGGCTCGTACACCGTCCCGTGCTCACCGAAGCGTGCCGGATCGAAGACGACGACGTCGGCACGCGCGCCCTCACGCAGCACGCCGCGATCGGTGAGGCCGATCCGCTCCGCAGGTTGCGCGGTGAGTCGATGGATCGCGTCCTGCGGCGTCAGCAGCCCTTCGTCACGCACCATGAACCGCCAGAACCACGCCGCCCACGTATACGCACCGTGGAAGAACGCGTGCGCAAGCCGCCCGTCCGGAGCGAGCGTGGTCGCATCCGAGCCCGGAACGCACAACGGATGCGCGAACGCCTCACGCTGTTGATCCTCGCTGTACGCGTGAATGATCACCATCAGCTTCTCGAGCTCGTCGAGACCGCCGAGCAGCAGGTCGTATACCGTGTCGAGGGGCTCCTGGCCGCGGTCGGCGGCGATCGAGGCGAGATCGCGGCGGCCGTACTCCGGCCACGCCTCGCTGTCGAGAAGCACGACGCGCGACCAGTCGTTGCCGGCGCTGAGGATCGAGCGGTGCGAGCGCATGGCGTCGCGTTTCGCGGGGTCGCGCAGCACGCCGTCCAGCTCCGCAGTGCCGGCGGCGAGCGCCCACGCCGGCAGCGCCGCGTAGAGGTTCGTCAGCCCGAACGTGCGCGTGTGCATGTCGAACGCGACGTCCTGCCCGCGACTGCGAGCCGACTCGACGAGCTCGATGCAGCGACGGCTCTCCTCGATGCCGTTCCGCGGGACAAGATGCGAGACCTGGAGCCGCACGCCCGCGCGGTCGCCCGTACGGATCGCCTCGGCCACCGCGTCCGCGGCGCCGGCGTCGCGACGCCGCGTGTGCGTCGCGTAGTACGGGCTCTTGGCGGCCAGCGCCGTCAGCTCCTCTTCACCGGCGGCCTGCTCCTGCGCGTACTCGAGGCCCGTCGAGTAACCCCACGCGCCGGCGTCGAGCGACTCTCGCAGCAGCAGCTGCATGTCGGCAAGCTCACGCGCGTCGGCCGCGCGGTCGACGACACCGAGCGTCGCGATACGTAGCTGCCCGTTCGGCACGAGGCTGAGCACGTTCACCGCCGGCTTCGCGCGCTCCAGCTCCGCGAAGTACTCGCCTGCGGAGCTCCACGTGACCGGCAGGTCGTCGGAGTAGCCGTAGATGGCACGGCGGGCGACGGATGCGTCGCGGATCGGGAAGCAGCCGAAGCCGCAGTTGCCGACGACCTCGGTCGTGACACCCTGATGGATCGCGCTCACCGCCCGGGGGTCCATCAACAGCGTGTAGTCGGAATGGCTGTGGATGTCGATGAAGCCGGGCGCGACCGCGAGCCCGCCCGCGTCGATCTCCGCGCCCTCAGCCTCGATCTGCCCGACCCCCACGATGCGGCCGCCGTCGATCGCAACGTCTGCGAGGCGACCCTCCGCGCCCGTGCCGTCGTACACCGTGCCGTTGCGGATCACGATCGTCACGCCCGGTTCCCACCGTAAGCAGACCCGAGCGTGCGGCCTTCGTCGAAGCGCGAGAGCGAGAACGTGTCGCCGACGTCGAGGCCGAGCACTGCGCCGGCGACGAGCTCGCCGATTGCTGGGCCGAGCTTGAAGCCGTGCCCGCTGCCGCCGGTCGCGAGGAAGAGGCCCTCGTATCCGTCGACCGCACCGAGGATCGGGTGCCAGTCGGGTGCTGTCTCGTAGAGCCCGACGGTACCGCCGACCCGCCGGGCGCCGTTCAATCCCGGCAGTCGCATCCGCAACCGCGCGAGTAGGTCCGCCTCGAACGCCTCGTCGACCGTGTCGTCGTAGCGCTCGGAGTCGACGAGCTCGTACTCCTTCGGGTAGCCGCGGCCGGCGAGGAGACGGCCGCCGCCGGCCGGCCGCATGTAGGTGCGGTCGACCTGCGACGAGATTGCGCACTCGGTCGCCGGCGCGCCGCCGGTGTCGAAGATGACCTCCTGCTCGCGCGGGAACTCGAGCGGGAGGTCGAGCCCGACGCCCGCAGCGAGCTTCTTCGACCAGGCGCCGGCCGCAAGGACGACGTTGGCTGCCTCGAGGAGCTCGCCGCCGACGCATACGCCTCGGCCGGGCACGAGCGCCTCGACCCGCGTGCCTTCGCGTGCCTCGGCGCCTTCTCCGCGCGCGGCGTCGATATACCAACGCGTTGCCCGAACGGGATCGGCGAAGCCGGAGTCGGGCTCGAAGAGCGCATACGCGACGCCGTCAGTCGTCACGCCGAAGTCGGCCGGGTCGACCTCGTCGCTCGCCGACCCCTCGCGCAGCTGCAGTTCTCGGTTGCGGTGCGCCGCGTCCGCGTGCTCCTGATCGACGAGGAAGAGCCAGCCGCAGCGGGTGTAGAACGGCTTGTCCAGGAAGGCCGCCCGCGAGCGGACGGCCATGCGCACGACTTCGGGATTCGAGTAGTGCATCCGCACGATCGCCGCCGACTTCGCCGTTCCCGCGTGGGCGTCGGCGAACGTGCCTGCCTCGAGCAGCAGCGCGTCCTCGCCGGCGCGCGCGAGCTCGTACAGCGTGCAGGCGCCCATGATCCCGCCGCCGACGACGATCGTCGTCACGGCGCCGGCACCGACTCGAGCGTGTTGTACGCACCGTCGCGCTGCCAGCGCTCGTGCGCACGCGCGACGGCGGCTTCATCGATCTCGAAGCCGTGACCCGGCGCGTCGTTGAGTGTGTAGCGGCCGCCGACGGTCTCGACGTCGACGCCCGAGGTCAGCCGCTCGGCGAGGAGCTGGTGCATCACCTGATTCCCGGTAGCGAGATTGGGGATCGTCGACGCGACCTGCGCATGGGCGAGGAAGCTGATCTCGCTCTGCATGAACGCATGCAGATTCACGCGCAGCCCCCACGCCGAGCAGATGAAGGCCTGCTGGCGGAAGCGCAGGAGTCCGCCCGCGTCGTGCGGGCCCTGTACGACGACGTCTGCGGCTTCGGCCTCCAGCACCTGACGTAGCTGCTGCACGGTGTACACGGCCTGGTCGGCTGCGATCTTCACGTCGACGCTTCTCCGCACGTGCGCAAGGCCGGCGACGTCCCAGTGCGGCACCGGCTGCTCCACCCAGTCGAGGTCGTGCTCGGCGAGGCGCCGGATCCTGTCGACCGCCGTCGCCGCATCCCACGCCTCGTTCGGATCGATGCGCAAGCGTTTGTCCGGCCCGATCGCTTCGCGCACTGCGCCGACGATCGCGTCGTCGTCGCGCGGACGGCCGACCTTCAGGTAGTAGACCTCGTGATCCGGGAGGGTACGCGCGTGCGCGCACAACGTCTCGGCGTCGTCGCCCTGGAGGAAGGCGAACGTCGAGAGCGACTCCTGCACCTGCCCGCCGAAGAACGTGCGTGAGGGGACACCGACGGTTTTGCCGAGTGCGTCCCAGCACGCGGTCTCGATGCCGGCGACGATGAACTGCGTGAACTGCGGCGTGGTCTTCCAGCGACCCTCCGTCCAGATCGAGCGCAGGATCGCCTCGACGTCCGCGATCGAGCGGCCGATGAGCTGTCGCGACATCAGCAACCCGATCTCGGCGACGGGGCCAGGCGCCTCGCAGACCGTCTCGCCGTAGCCGACGACGCCGTCGTCGGTGTGCACGGAGATGAGGACGAGGTTCGCGCCGCGCTGCGCGCCGCCCGCCCAATGGAACGCCTGCGCGAGCGGGATCGCGAGCGGTGTCGCCTCGATGCGCGAGATCTTCATGCCGAGACCTTCTCATTCAGCACGTCGCGCGCGAGCGCGGCCGGGTCGCGGGCCGCCGGATCGCCCCAGCCACCGCCGCCCGCCATGCGGTGCTGGAAGACGTCGCCTGGTTGGAGCACGGCCGCGAACATCGGCGGCAGGTGCTCGATCTCGCCGTTCGCGCGGAGGATCGTGTTCGACGACGCGGCGCCATGCTCACCGCCGGCGAGACCGTACGGGCGGTGCTTCTGCCGGTCTGAGCGCACGTGCAACGCCGTATCAGGAGCGACGCACCGCCACGCGCGCTCGATCGCGAGGCCTCCGCGGTAGCGCCCGGCGCCTCCCGAGTCGGGGACGAGGCCGTAGCGTTCGACGATGACCGGCCAGTCCGTCTCCGCCACCTCGATCGGGATGTTCGCGATCGACGCGCAGGGATTTGCGAGGCCGTCGTTGCCGTCGAGAACGGGCCGGCCGCCCCACGTGCCGACGACGAGCTCGTTGTAGACGAATCCTGTGCCGTCGAGCTGACCGGCAAACCAGGCGAGCGTGGAACCGCCGTCACCGGCGGCGGGCACGCGGTCCGGGACGAGCTGCGCGAGCGCTCCGTTCATCACGTCGGAAACGCGATATCCCGCGACACCGCGCATGGACGACGCGTTCGGCATGACGACGTGCACGACTGTTCCCGGCTTCGTGACGACCGTGATCGGGCGCAGCGCGCCGCCGGTTCGCGGGATATCGATCGCCGACGCCGCCATGACGACGTGGTACACGGCGGCCTCGACGAACGACGGTGTGCAGTTGAGCGAGCCGCGCACCATCGGCGCGGACTCGGAGAAGTCGGCCGTCAGCTCGTCGCCCTCGATCGTCAGGCGGACGGTGATCGGCACGTCGCAGACGTCGATCCCATCGGAGCCGATGTAGTCGGTGAACTCGGCCACGCCGTCCGGCCAGCTCGCGATTTCGGCGCGGATCAGCCGCTCGGTGTGGTCGAGCAGCCTGTGCATCAGCCCTTCGAGGCTCTCGTAGCGCTCCGCGAGCTGCTGGAGGCCGCGGTCGCCGATGTGGCACGCGGCGACCTGCGCGCCGAGGTCGCCGAGCAGCTCCTGCGGTAGCCGAACATTGGCGCGGAGGATTTCGTGCAGCGACTCGACCGGCTCGCCGCGGTCGTAGAGCTTCGACCACGGAATGCGAAGACCCTCCTGGAAGACCTCGGTGCTGTCGCACGCGATCGTCCCCGCCACGCGGCCGCCGACGTCGCCGTGATGCGCGACCGTGACGGCGAAGCCGATCAGGGTGTCGCCGCTGAACGACGGCTTGACCACGAAAAAGTCCGGCGTGTGGCTCGCGCCGTCGAAGGGGTCGTTGACGAGATAGACGTCGCCTGGCGCGAACGAGTCGCCGAACTTCGCGAGCAGCGTACGCATGGCGTTCGGGATCGAGCCGAGCTGGAGCGGGATCGTGACCGCCTGTGCCACCGTCTCTCCCGACGGCGCGCAGAGCGCGGCGGAGAAGTCCATCGCGTCGCGCACGACGGCGGAGTGCGCCGTTCTGAAGACCGTCGTCGCCATCTCGTCGGCGAGCGTCGAGAGCGCGTTGCCGAGAATGCGGACGGCGATCGCGTCGTCGTGCCGCTGGGTCCTCGGTACGGCCGCGACGTTGTCGAGCACGAGCGCTCCGCTGGGATCGAGCCGCACGACCCAGCCCGGCGGCACGACGACCGTCGTATCGTACTCGTCGACAAGCAGCGGGCCGCGGACGGGCTCGGCGAGCGAGTCGCGCGAGCGGATCGGCACCTCTACCTCTCCGTCGCCGAAGTCCGCGCGGCGAAACCCACCGACTCTCTTGCTCGGCGCCGAGAGCGGCACCGACGGGCGGTCGGGGCCGAGTGAGACGAGCCGGACGGCGCGGATGTCGACCGGAGCGCCTTCCTCGAGGCGAGTGCCGTAGAGCAGCTCGTGCTCGCGCTCGAATCGCTCGACGAGCGCGGCGACCGACTCGGCATCGATCTCACCGGGAAAGTCGATCGGCACGCTCCAGCTCTGCCCGCGGTAGCGCACGTCGGCCGTGCGCAGCCAGTCGTCGACGTCGCGGCGCATCTCAGCGTCGAGACGCCGCAGCGCGTCGAGGTCGGGAGCGCGCGCGTCGATCCGGCAGAAACGCACGTCGTGCCACTCGGCGCGCGCGTGTAGGAGGCCGACTGCCGAGAAGAGCCCCGCAAGCGGCGGGACGATCGCGGTGCGCACTCCAAGCTCCGCGGCGAGGGCAGCCGCGTGCACCGGGCCGGAGCCGCCGTACGCGACGAGCACGAAGTCGGCGGGGTCGCGGCCCTTCTCGGTCGAGACCGCGCGCAGTGCGCGCATCATCGTCGCGTTCGCGAGATCGTGCACGCCGCGCGCCGGAACGCCCAGCCGCGCGAGCGCCTCCTCGGCCCGCGCACGGGAGATCTCGATCCCGCCGTCCGCGATCGCGCCTTCGGGGATGTACCCGAGGGCGACGTTCGCATCGGTCACGGTCGGCTCGACGCCGCCGAGCCCGTAACACGCCGGGCCGGGAGTGGCGCCGGCGCTGCGCGGCCCGACGTCCAGGCCGCCCGCTTCGTCGAACGACGCGATCGAGCCGCCGCCCGCGCCGACCTCCGCGATGTCGATCGTGGGGATCCGGATCAGCTCGCCCGACCCGCGCAGCAGACGCGAGCCGGCCGAGAGCGATGCGCCAACCTCGTACTCCTGGCTGCGCGACACGCGGCCGTTCTCGATCAGCGACGCCTTTGCGGTGGTCCCGCCCATGTCGAACGCGATCGCGTTCGCGTGGCCGAGCGCCTGCGCGAGCGCACGCGCAGCAACGACACCGGCCGCCGGACCCGACTCGAGCGCGTACACGGGCCGCTCCGCTGCGTCACCGGCCGACATCACGCCGCCCGAGGACTGCATGATCGTCAGCGCAGCATCCCCGAGGCCGCTGCGCAGGTCGTCGATGTAGCGCGCCATGAGTGGGCGCACATAGGCGTTGACGACGGTCGTGGCGGTGCGCTCGTACTCCTGCTGCTCGCGCAGGATCTCCGACGAGAGCGACACGGGAACGCCGGGTAGCTCCTCGCGCAGGATCGCACCGAGCCTCTCCTCGTGCGTGGGATAGAGATAGGAGTGAAGGAGGCAGACCGCGACCGACTCGACGCCGGCCTCGCGGAGCCGGCCGGCGACCGCACGCGCATCGGTCTCGTCGAGCGCCGTGCGGACGGTGCCGTCCGCGAGCACGCGCTCGGCGACCTCGAAGCGGAGCCAGCGCTCGACGAGCGTCGGCGGCTTCGTCCAGAAGTAGTCGTAGAGGTGGGGCATGCGCATGCGCCGCAGCTCGAGCACGTCGCGGAAGCCCTCCGTCGTGACGACCGCAGTGCGGGCTCCGCGCCGTTCGAGCACGGCGTTCGTGGCGACGGTCGTGCCGTGCACCACCTCGTCGGCACCGCCGAGTGCGCCGACGGCCTCGACGACGGCGCGGTCGTACGCGGGCGGCGTCGAGAGCACCTTCGTGAAGGTCAGCCGTCCGTCGTCACCGCTGACCACGACGTCGGTGAACGTGCCGCCGACGTCGGCGCCGATCCTCCTCACAGCGGCTCGAAGCCGTAGATCTCGACCGTCGTCCTGCCGGCCGCGAGTTGTGCCAGGATCTCCTGCTCGCGCGCCTCGAGCTCTGCCGCGGCCGCGATAACTGCGTCCACGTGGGCCTGTGGCACGACCACGATCCCGTCGGCGTCTGCGGCAACGAGGTCTCCGCTCTCGATGCGAACACGGTCGATCTGGACGGGGACACGCAGCCGGACCGGCCCATCCTTCGCCGGCTTGAGCGGCGAGCTGCCTCGATGGAACACGGGTACGCCCACCTGCTCGAGCTCGCTGCGGTCGCGCACGGCACCGTCGACGACGATCCCCGCGATGCCTCGCTCGCGTGCCGCGGTCGCGAGCACGCCGCCGCAATGCGCGCGGCTGCGCTCTCCGCCGACGGAGAGCACGATCACGTCGCCTGGCGCGGCCTCGGCGACGGCGTGATGGAGCGCGAGGTTGTCGCCGGGCGCACCCTCGACCGTGAACGCGGGGCCGACGACGCTCGCCGACGGCCAGGCCGGCTCGAATCCGTGCAGCACGCCGATGCGGCCTTCGCCGACGGACGCGAGCGCGGCCGGCGTGCTCATGCGTCGTTCTCCACCGGTAGCAGCCCAGCGATGGTCTCGACGGCCCACTGCGTCGAGTCGTGGATCACCCGCTCGGCGGCGCGCGGGTCGCCCGTCTTGCAGGCTTCGTAGAAGGCCCTGTAGTGCCCGACCGAGCGCCGGAAGCGCTCGCGGGTCGAGAGCACAATGCGGTTGTACCGCTCGGCGCGCCAGAAGAGGCGCTCGACCTCGGCCAGCAGCCGCGGCCGGCCGGCCGCCTTGTAGCAGGCTGCATGGAACTCCCAGCGCACGCGGAGATAGCCGTCGATGTCCTGCTCGCGCGCGAGGCGCTCGAGCTTCGTCAGCAGCGCGCGCATGCGTGCGAGCTCCACCGGACCGATCGCCGCGACGCCGACGCGAGCGGCAAGGCCCTCGAGCCCGAGCCGCGCCGCGTAGATCTCCTCGAAGTCCTCGCGTGTGAGCCGGCTCACGGTCGCGCGGCCGGTCTCCCCGACCTCGACGAGTCCCCCGCGTTCGAGCTCGGTGAGGCCGAGCCGGATCGGCGTCTGCGATACGCCAAGGCGCTCCGCGAGGTCGCGCTGCACGAGTGGTGTCCCCTCCGGTAACTGTCCCGTCACGATCAGCTCGCGCAGAGCGTGCGCCACGCGATCCTCGACGGAGTCCCGTGCGATCGGGCCGACACTCTTGAGCGCCTCGGTCACGACGGTGTATGTTCCGCAGGCGCGATTTCAAATTTCATATCGCGAACCTTAACTCGCATGGCGGTCATCGACAACACGGCACGGATCGGAGCCGACGTGGGCGGCACGTTCACGGACGTCATCCTCCAGCACGCCGACGGAACGGCCACGGTCCGGAAGCTCCTCTCGACGCCGCCGAACTACGACGCCGCGGTGGTCGAGGCATCGGCGGGCCTGGCCCTCGGCTCACAGATCGACGCAGTCGTGCACGGAACGACGGTGGCGACGAACGCCGTGCTCGAGCACCGAGGCGCGCTGACCGCGCTCGTCACGACCGAGGGTTTCCGGGACGTGCTCGAGCTCCGGCGGCTGCGCATCCCGCGCATGTACGAGCCGTTCTGGCGCAAGCCCGAGCCGCTCGTGCCACGGCGCCTCCGGTTCGAGGTCGGCGAGCGCATGGCCGCCGACGGCGCGGTGCTGCGCACGCTCGACGAGAGCGAGGCGCGTGCGGTCGCCGGCCGGCTCCGCGAGGCCGACGTCAAGTCGGTCGCGGTCTGCCTCCTCCACTCCTATCTCTATCCGACGCACGAGGAGAGGCTCGGTGCGATCCTGCGCGAAGAGCTGCCCGGCGTTGCGGTCTCGCTCTCGAGCGAGATCCTCCGCGAGCAGCGCGAGTACGAGCGGTCGGCGACGACCGTCGTGAACGCCTACGTGCGGCCGCTGATGGAGGAGTACGTCGGCGCGATCCGCCGCGGCCTCGACGACGCGGGTATCGACGCGCCGCTGACGATCATGCAGTCGTCGGGAGGCGTGATGACCGCCGACGACGCTCGGCTCCGCCCCGTGCTCGCACTCGAGTCCGGCCCGGCTGCGGGGGTCGTCGCCGCCCTCGCGATGGCACGACGGCTCGGCTACGCGAACGCGATCACGTTCGACATGGGTGGCACAACGGCGAAGGCCTCGCTGATCGAGAACGGCACGGTCTCGCGCGGCCGTGAGTACGAGGTCGGCGGCTCGCTGTCGGCGGGATCGCGCCTGATGCGCGGCTCCGGCGAGCTGTTGCGCATCCCGACAATCGACATCGCCGAGGTGGGCGCGGGCGGCGGCTCGATCGCGTGGCTCGACGCTGCCGGCGGCCTCCAGGTCGGGCCGCGCTCCGCGGGTGCCGCGCCTGGCCCCGCCTGCTATGGGCGCGGCGGCGAGGAGCCCGCTGTCACCGATGCGAACGTGTTCCTCGGCTACATCCCTGAGGGGCCGCTCGCGGACGGCCAGATCACGGTCTCGCGCGAGCTCGCGGAGCAGGCGCTCGAGCGCGTCGCCGCGCCGCTCGGGCTGCCGGTCGCCGCGCTGGCTGCGGGAGTGCACGCGATCGCGAACGCGCGCATGACACGCGCCCTGCGCTCGGTCTCCTCCGAGAAGGGGCGCGACCCACGCGAGTTCGCGCTGATCGCCTACGGCGGCGCGGGACCGGTGCACGCGGTCGGGCTCGCCGAGGAGCTCGGCTGCCGCACCGTGCTCGTCCCGGCACTCGCCGGTCTCTTCAGCTCGCTCGGCCTCCTCTACGCGCGCCCGGAGTTCCACGAGGTGCGCACGTGCCATCTCGACGCGCGCACTGTCGACGTCGCCGAGCTCGACGACGTGTTCGAGGATCTGCAGCAGCTGCTCGACGGCGTCGAGTTCATCCGCTCGGCGGAGCTCCGCTACGGCGGCCAGACCTGGGAGATCGAGATCGAGGTCGGCGCGCCTGCGCAGATGGGCACAATGATCGCCGCGTTCGAGGACGAGCACGCACGGCTCTACGGGATCCGTGGCGAGGAAGGGTCGCCGATCGAGATCCGCGCCGATTCGGGCCAACGTGCCGCTCATGTCGAGTTCCCGGTCGAGCGACTCCGAGAATCGGCAATAGCTCAGCGGTTCGGTCGGATGGCGGTCGAGCAGTCGTCCGATCGAAATCAGGTCGTCCCAGATTCGCGCGTCAGCCGATAGTTGCTGACCTCTGCGTCGACGGCGGTAGATCACCAGTACCGCAATGGCGAACCCGGTCAACGCCAGGATCGACAGGATCGTTCGGGCCGGTATCGTCGTCCGTGAAGGACCCACCTCGGTGGCCCCAAGAGTCGTGTCGGTGACTGCCCAACCGCCGCCGATCAGGGGAATCTCGGCCCAGGCATG
>JANMWV010000024.1:0-2890 GCA_031394165.1 Actinomycetes bacterium | reverse complement strand
CCGAGTTCCCTGAAGTCGAGTGGGAGCACAGCCATGTCGTCGTCGACGACAGCGGCACGGTGCGAACGTACTGCGTGTACGGGGCGCCGGACGAGGCGACGGTGCGTCAGCACGCGGAACGGCTCGGGCGGCACGAGATCGAGTCGCTTTGCGAGATCGCCGGCGATGTCACGCCGGCTGACTTCCCGCCCGCCTGACGTCCGCCAGGTGGTAGGCCGCCTGGCTCGCGAGTGCAAGACGCCGGCGTAGCGCGCTTCGCTGGTCGGCATCGTCTGCGGGAACGAGCTCGAGCGCTTCGCGGTAGAGGACGACCGCGCGATCCTTCGCCCAGCCTCGCTCGGCGTGTTCGGCCGCTCGCACGAGCTGCTCGACTGCGCGCACGTGCTCGCCCGCGTCGCGCCAATGGTGCGCGATCGCGCCGATCGCCTCGCCGGAGACGCCGGTCGAACGCTCGAAGAATTCCGCCACCTTCGCGTGGCGCGACGCTCGATCAGAGCGCGACAGCAACCCATACGCGACATCTCGAATTAGCACGTGAGTGAAAGCGAACTGGGGCTGCCCCTCGATCATCGACGTCGTGTCCCGGCGAATCAGATCACGACGCTCGAGCATCGCGAGAATCGCGCTGAGCTCATCTCTGGTTGCCATCGCCTCGACTGCACCACGCCAGAACACCTTCCCGACGACAGCCGCATCAACGAGCAACGACCGCTCCTCCCTGGGCAGCGAATCCAGGCGCGCAGCAACGATTTCGCGCACCGTCGTCGGCAACGCTCCAGACGTCGAGTCGATCATCGCCGCCAGCTGCTCGATGAACAGAGGATTGCCCTCCGCGACGCGAACCACCTCGGCTGCCCTCCCCGGGTCGTCGAGCCGCCTAAGCGCAAGCTCGAGTGCGTCGTCGGCCTTGAGCGGCCCGAGCGTCACGGATAGGTAGGCAGGTAGGCCTGCGCCCCAGTCGGGCCGAATGTCGAGCAGCTCGGGTCGTGAGACTGCGACCAGGAGAACCGGCAAACCACGGAGACCCGCGGCGAGCTCCTCCACGAGGTCGAGCAGGTTCCCGTCGGCCCAGTGAACGTCTTCGAAGATCAGGACCGTCGGCTGCTCGACCGCGACAGCCTCGACAAAGCACCGGCAAGAGAAGAACAGCGTCGCGCGATCGGCCGGATCACTGCCACCTTCGACACCGAGGAGTACGGCGAGATGGGCGGCGACGGCCGCTGCATCGACGTCAGTGAGAAGTGTTGCCGCTCGCTCGCGGACCTTGCGCAGGATGACGTCTGCCGCATCGCTTTCGAAGATCTCGCAGAGGCTCATCACTTGGGAGGCAAACGCGCCGTAGGCACTCCCTTCCCGGTAGGGAAGCGACCGGCCGCGCACGACGCGCGCGTCTGACGTGGCAAAGCCGCGCGTGAACTCCGCGGTCAGTGTCGACTTGCCGACGCCGGCCGGACCGAAGACCGAGACGAGATGAGGTAGCTGGTCGTCCGTGACGCGACGCCAGAGCGCCTGCAAGAGGTCGAGCTCGTTCGACCTGCCGACAATGGACGTTTGGGTCGTAATCCGTTCGCCGGCTGCGGTCGTGGCGCGCGTCGCTACCCACACGGGAAGTGCGTGCTCCTTGCCCTTGGCGACGACCGGCGGGGCCGACTTGTACTCGATCGCATCGCGGGTCGCGAGATAGGTCTCCTCCCCGACGATGACCCCGTCAACCGGAGCCGCGTTCTGCAGGCGCGATGCCGTATTGACGACATCGCCGGCAACCATCGATTCGCCGAGGGCCGGCTGTGCGTCCAACGCCACGAACGCCTCGCCGGTGTTGACTGCTAGGCGCAGGTGGAGATCGTCGGCAGCCAGGTTGTCCCGAATCACGAGCGCCGCACGAACCGCGCGCTCGGCGTCGTCGCCGTGCGCTACGGGAGCACCGAAGATGCCCATCACCGCGTCGCCGATGAACTTCTCGACCACACCGCCGAACGATTCGATCTCCCGGCGAACACGATCGTGATACGGCCTCAGAATCGCCCGGACATCCTCCGCGTCGAGTTTCTCAGCATGCGCGGTGAACCCGACCAGGTCGACAAAGATGACGGTGACGACGCGACGCTCCTCGCGGAGCGGCCTCGCCTCCTCGAGCGACGCGCCACAGGCGAGGCAGAACCGCGCATGACTCGGATTCTCCTGACCACAGACGATGCAAGGAACCACGATGTAAGCCTACGGCGCGAACAGCGAGAGCGCTTGGAACTGGAATCAGAATGAGACGTTGTGCCGTCTGGTCGCGCTGTGCACGCCCAGGCGACGAAGCTCATTCTGATTCCAGTTCTTACTGCGTGACGACGCGGGCGAGCTCTTCGATCGACGTCAGCCCGGCTGAGACTTTCGCGATGCCGTCATCCCATAGAGAGCGCATGCCGTTCGCCGCGGAGACCCGCTCGATCTCGTCGCGCGACGCACCGCCGGCAGCCAGGGCCTCGAGCTCGTCGTTCATGATCAGCAGCTGGAAGATGCCGATCCGGCCCCGGTAGCCCGTCCGGTTGCAGCGCGGGCACCCGACCTTCCGATAGAGCACCATTCCCTCGCGCTGCGCAGCGATCTCCGGCGTGATCCGGGCCGCAAGCAGCTCATCGACGCTCGGCATGTACATCTCGCAGCAGTTGGCGCACAACTTGCGCGCAAGCCGCTGGGCCAGCACGGCAGAGACAGCGGAGCCGGTAAGGAACGGCTCGACGCCCATCTCGCTCAGACGCGTGATCGCGCCCGGCGCGTCGTTCGTGTGCAGGGTCGAGAGAACGAAGTGGCCGGTGAGGGCCGACTCAATCGAGATCTTCGCCGTCTCGGTGTCGCGAATCTCGCCGACCATGATCACGTCGGGATCCGAGCGCAGGAT
>JANMWV010000603.1:0-13277 GCA_031394165.1 Actinomycetes bacterium | reverse complement strand
GCAGGCGACTGCCGCAACGCTGCGCAGCGACCCGCTCGCACGCGGCGCGCTCACACTCCTCCTCGCGACCGCAGTCGTCGCAGCCGCGCTCGCCGCAGTCGGCCTGTTGCTCACCGTCGTGGGGGACCTCCGCGACGAGAGTGGCGAGCTCTTCGACCTCGAGGCGCAGGGCTCGACGCCGCGCGACCTTCGGCGTCATCTGGTGCTGCGGGCGTCGATCCTCGCCGTGCTCGGCGTCGGCGGCGGCATCGGCGCGGGCGCCGTGGTGAGCGCGCTCGTCGTCTCCGTGGTGACGGTCACCGCGGCAGCCGGTGTCGCGCTGCCGCCGCTGCAGCTCGTCCCCGACTGGCGGCTCGCGGGCATCGCGCTCGCGGTGCTCGCCGCCGTGTCGGCCCTCGCCGTGCTGCTCGCGACGCGCGGTGCCTACGAGCGCGTGTCGCGCTGGTGCTTCTCGGAGGGGATCGAATGAGCGCGGCGATCGAGGCCGTCGACCTGTTCCGCATCTACTCGTCGCCAGAGGGGACGTCGGTCGCGCTGCAGGGCCTGACGCTCGAGGTGGAGGAGGGGGAGCTGCTCGTCGTCTTCGGGCCGAGCGGCTCGGGCAAGAGCACGCTGCTACGCATCCTCGCGGCGCTCGACCGTCCGTCGGCCGGCACGGTGCGCGTCGCGGGCGAGGACCTGCGCACGCTCCGCGGCCGCGCGCTGGCCGAGTACCGCTCGCGGACGCTCGGCTATGCCGACCAGCACTACACCCGCGCGCTGGCGCCGGAGCTGACGGCGCGCCAGCTCGTCGCGCTGCGGCTGGGACTGCTCGGCGCACCGGCGGCGGAACGCGAGCGCGTGGCGGACGGGCTGCTCGAGCGCGTGGGCCTGCTCGACCGGCGCGACGCGCTGCCGTCGGAGCTCTCGGGCGGCCAGCAGCAGCGGGTCGCGATCTGCGCGGCGCTCGCGCACCGGCCGCGCCTCTTCATCGCAGACGAGCCGACGGGTGAGCTCGACGCCGTCAACGCGACGCAGATCTACGAGCTGATCGGGGAGCTGTCGCGCGAAGCCGGCGTGACGACGCTCGTCGTCAGTCACAATCCGCAGTCGGCGCGCGTCGCCGACCGTGTCGTGCAGATCCGCGACGGTCGTGTCAGCGGTGAGAGCCGCGCAGGAGGCACGGTTGAGGCTGTCATCAACCGGGGCGGCTGGATCAGGCTGCCGGAGGAGCTCGTCGGCGACGCGCCGCGCGCACGACTCGAGCACGCTCCCGGCGGGATCCTCGTGCGCGTCGCCGAGCGTGCGGCCGAGCCCGAGACGTCGAGACCCGAGCCGCGCACGCCGGGCGCGATCGTCGCTGAGACCGTCGCGCTGACGAAGGTGCACGGCCGCGGCGCGCACGCGACGGAGGTGTTCCACGACCTCACGCTCGGCTTCGTGGCGAGTCGGCTGACGGCCGTGACCGGCCCATCCGGCTCGGGCAAGTCGACGCTCTTGCACCTGCTTGCGGGCCTCGACCTGCCGACCGCGGGCGACGTCGTCGTCACCGGTACTACGATCTCGCAACTGGACGCGACCGGCCGGGCAGAGCTGCGGCGCGATCGCATCGGGCTCGTCACGCAGGGCACCGACCTCGTGCCGTTCCTCACCGCGCTGGAGAGCGTCGAGCTCGCGCTCGCGCTGCGGGGCGTCGAGCGCGGCGACGCGACGGTGCGGGCGGCGCGCTCGCTTGCGGACGTCGGCCTCGCCGAGCTCGCCGGGCAACGCGTCGCGCGGCTCTCGATGGGCGAGCGCCAGCGCGTCGCACTTGCGCGTGCGCTCGCCGCGAGGCCGGCGCTCTTGCTCGCGGACGAGCCGACGGCGCGGCTCGACGAGGCGAACGCACGCGCCGTCGGCGCGCTCTTCAGCGACCTCGCACGGCGCATGGGCACGGCGATCGTCTGCGCGACGCACGATCCCGTCCTGATCGAGCACGCCGGAGCCGAGGTCGCGCTCGATACGGTTGCCCTATGAGCCAGGCGAGCGTCGACCTCCTGCTCCGCGGCTACCGCGCCTTCGTCGCGGGCGACCTCCACGCGCTCGAGAGCATGCTCGACCCCGAGGTGGAGTGGGTCGGCGTCGGCGAGGTCGCCGGCGTCGCGGATCGGGCCGACGTGCTCGAGATCCTGCGCGACCGTGTGGCCGAGCAGTACTCCGTCACGCTCGACCGCTGCATCGGCATCGGCGACCGCGTCGTCGTGAGCATGCGCTTCTCGCGCAGCGAGCCCGACCCGACCGACGAGCGGCCGCTGCAGTCGCGCCGCATGTACCACGTCGGCCGCTACGCCGCGATCGTCACGACACGCGACGGGCGCGTCGTTCGCGTCGACGAGCAGCCGAGCCTCGCCGCTGCGCTGGAGGCTGCAGGCGTGGAGGACGAAGTCCTCTGACGCGCGTGCTCGTCACGGGCTTCGAGCCGTTCGACGGCGCAGCGGTCAACCCGTCGCAACTGCTCGTCGAGGCGCTCGAGGCGTCGCCGCCCTCGGGCGTCGAGCTCGCGACCGCCGTGCTTCCCGTCGCGTACGCGCGTGCGGGCGACATTCTGCGCGGCGCCGTTCGCGCGGCCGAGCCCGACGCCGTCATCTGCGTCGGCCAGGCCGACGGTCGCACCGGCGTGTCGATCGAGCGTTTCGCCCACAACCTCGACTCCGTCGAGCCGGTCGACAACGACGGCGTGTCGTCGGCCGCGGAGATCGATCCAAACGGCCCGGTCGCGTACCGCTCGACGCTGCCCGTTGACCTGATCGTCGAGGCGCTGCGCGCGGACGGGATTCCCGCCGCCGAGTCGCGCGACGCGGGCGGCTTTCTCTGCAACCACGTCTTCTACGTGCTGATGCGCGTGCTCGAGGAGGAACGGCCCGACGCTGTCGGCGGTTTCGTGCACGTGCCGCTGCTGCCGGAGCAGGCAGTCGCCAAGCAGTCCGCGAGCATGCCGCTGGAGACGCTCGTTCGCGCTGCACGCATCGTCGTCGCGACATCGGCGCTCTTGTAGGCTCACGCCGTGCGCGGAGCGCAGATTCGCGAGCTGGGATCGCCACCCGAGCCGGCCGACGTCGCCGAGCCGCAGGCCGGCGAGGGCGACACGGTCGTGACCGTCGCCGCGGTCGCGCTCAACCCGCTCGACCTCGCGGTGGCGAGTGGCGTCTTCTACGGCGGCCACCCGGCGCTTCCCTACGCGCCCGGCTGCGAGGCCGTCGGCCACACCGAGGACGGCGCGCTCGTGTACCTCTTCGGCGACGGCCGCGGCGTCGGGAAGGACGGCTTTCTCGTCGAGCGCGTCGCCGTGCCGCACGACCTGCCGCTGCGGCTCCCGGACGGCACCGACCCGGCAATCGGCGCCGCGGCGGGCATTGCCGGCATCGCCGCCTGGGTCCCGGTCGCCTGGAAGGCGCAGGTCGGCCCCGGCGACCGAGTGCTCGTGCTCGGAGCGAGCGGAGCCGTGGGCCTGCTCGCCGTCCAGGCCTCGAAGCTGCTCGGCGCCGACCGCGTCGTGGCCGCGGGGCGGAGCGCCTCGAAGCTCGGGCGCGCGCGCGAGCTCGGCGCCGACGCCGTCATCGAGCTCGGCGACGCGGAGGCACTCGCCGCGGCCTTCGGCGGCGAGGGCTTCACCGTCTGCATCGACCCGCTGTGGGGCGTGCCGCTCGCGCAGGCGCTCGCCGCAGCGGCCCGGCACGCGCGCGTCGTGCATCTCGGCCAGTCGGCGGGGCCCGAGGCGCCCCTGCGCTCGGCCGACGTGCGCGGCAAGGAGCTGCGGATCGTCGGCCACTCGAACTTCGCGCTGACGGCGGAGGAGCGAGGCCGCGCGCACCTCGAGCTGCTCGAGCACCTGACCGCCGGACGCATCGTTCTCGATCACGAGTCCTTCGTCCTCGACCAGGTGGCAAGCGCCTGGGAGGCCCAGAGGTCGCACGCGAAAGCGATCGTGACGCTCTAGCTGCGACCGGATCGCGGCGTCGCCGCCGCAACCCGGTCGCACAGAGACGCGGGCCTAGATCTTCCCGCGCTCCTTCCACTTCGCGAAGATGTCGTTCACCTGGCCCGAGATCGACTTGACCGAGTCGGCGGCACTCATCTGCCCCTGAGACACCTGGGCGAACATCTGCGGGATGAGGTACTTCTGGAAGATCTCGTCGATCGCAGCGTTCGTCGTGCCCGGGTAGCCGATGTTGTGCGTGTACTTCTCGGCGATCGTGGTCAGGATCGTGTACTTGCCGTGTGGCGGGTGCGTGTCCGCCGCCGCGGTCTTCCTGATCGCCTTGAACGGATACGCGCCCGGGAAGCTCGGGAAGTTGTAGAGCTGGGATGCGTCCGTCGCCTGCTTGTAGTTGATGATCAGATCCGCGAGGAACCTCTGTGCGTTGTCCTTGTTCTGCGCGAAGTTCCAGATCGAGTATGCCCCCATCACGTGCTCGAGCCCGAGGCGGCCGTGCGGGCCTTTCGGGATCGGCCAGATCCAGAGGTCCTTCGAGAAGGGGAGGTTCTGCGCCTCCGGCGTCCGCGTCGCCGAGATCGCGTTGAGGATCATCGACGCGGTGCCGGAGTAGAGGTACTGGTTGTTCGAGGCCGGGTTCCAGCCGAAGATCGCCGGATCCTCGCCGTTCGAGTACATGTCGGCCATGAACTTCACGGCCTCGATCGTGTGCTTCGAGTTGAGCGTCGGCCTGTTGTGCTCGTTCTGGATGAAGCCGCCGAAGCACATGAGGAACGCGATTAGCGCCATATTCGAGTCGAGCTCCTGCGACTGCCCGATCCCGATCGGATGACCGAGCGCCTTCAGCCTCGGAGCGGCCTTGCGCACGTGATCCCAGGTGTACGGCGCCTCGCCGATCCCGTTCCAGAGGTCGTGCCGGAAGATGGCGGGATCCGGGACGTAGCAGTCCGACACCGCGAAGTACTTCTTCGTCTTCGGGTTGTACGTGCTCGCCTTGCCGAGCGCGCCGTAGGGCCCGATCTTGTGCTGGATCTCCTGGATGATCGGGGCGTGGTTGATCACCTGGTCCTCGTACTGGGCCATCGGGTGGATCGCCATGAACAGGTCGTGTCCGCTCTGTGCAGCGACCTCTGCGGCGGCGCGGGTGTCGAGGAGCGTGTTGTTGATGTGCTCCACCGTCACCTGGACGTCGTTCTGCTGGCTCCACTGCTTGACCCAGGTGTTGTCGAACCAGTCGTCGTAGGCCGGGACGAAGTGGACCCACTGGAGGATCGTGAGGTTGCCCTTCAGGTCGCGGCCCTTGAAGCGCAGCGGGCCGGCGAACGAATACGGAGCCGCCGCGCCTCCCACCCCGATGGCGGCGGCACCAACTCCTGCTTTCTTCAGGAGCTCGCGCCTGGTGAGACGCTTGTTGTTGGCTTCCGGCATACGTCCTCCTTTCGAGGTCAGCGGAATGCTCCGCCGGTGAACCCGGCGATGAAGCGGTTGAGGAACGCGTTGTAGACGAGAGCCAGCGGGATGCTGGGAATCAGGATCGCGGCCATGATCCCGGGCCAGTTGTAGAGGTCTCCGCGAATGAGATCGGTCGGGACGCCGACCGTGAGCGTGCGGTTGGCCGAGCTCGAGATGAACGTGATCGCGTAGACGAACTCGTTCACGACGAGCGAGAAGGTGAAGATCACGACTGTCAGGATCCCCGGAAGCGAGATCGGGAAGACGATGCGCACGAGCGAGCCGAGGCGTGAGCAGCCGTCGATGAGCGCTGCGTCCTCGAGCTCCTGCGGAATCGTCTTGAAGAACCCCATCAGCAGCCAGATCGCGAAGGGGATCGTGAACGACGGGTAGACGACGACGAGCGACCACAGCCGGTCGCTCAGGTGCAGGTACTGCGAGATCACGCGCGAGAGCGGCAGAAACAGCAGCGTCGACGGCACGAGGTAGGTGAGGAAGATCGCGACGCCCATGCTGCGCCCGATGCCGCCGGAGAGCCGCGCGAGCGCATAGCCGGCGGGCATCGCTACGGCGAGTGTGATGAGCACGACGAGCAGCCCGACGAAGCACGAGTTGCCGAGCCACCGGACGTAGTCGGTGTGATGGAAGAGGTAGTCGTAGCTCGCGAGCGTGGGGTGGAAGTGCCAGACCTTCGTCGGGTCGTAGACCTGCGCCTCCGGCTTGAACGACGTGACCGCCATCCAGACGAAGGGGAACGCGAGCACGATCGCGAACGGGATCACGATCCCGTACGAGAACGCCTTGTGCCGCCACCCGCTCGTCACGTCACGTGACCTCCGCCCGGCGCGCGAAGACGAGCATCCCGATCACGACGAACGCGAGGAACGGCAGCATGAAGAGCGCGATCGCTGCCCCTTCGCCGATGTTGCCCGCGTTGATGCCCGTCTGGAACGCGTACGTCGTCAGGACCTGCGTCGAGTTGAACGGCCCGCCGTTCGTGAGGATGTACGGGACGATCATGTCGGTCGCCGTGAAGATGATCCCGAACAGGACTGCGACGACGGCGATCGGGAGCTGCAACGGCAGCGAGACGTACCAGAACTTCTTCAACCCGGTCGCTCCATCGATCGCCGCCGCGTCGTCGACCTCCTGCGGGATCGACGAGATGCCGGCGATGAAGATGACCGTCGCGAACGGGATCGTCCGCCACGCCTGCACCGTGATGATCGACGACATCGCCGCCTTCGGAGTTCCGAGCCAGTTGGGCAGGTGATGCGGGTCGACGAGGTGCAACTGGACGAGGAACCAGTTCCAGATGCTCGCCTGCGGGTCGTAGAACCAGAGGAAGCCGATCGACGTCAGTGCGATCGGCGCTGCCCAGGGGAGCAGGATGAGAAAGCGGAGGAACCAGCGGCCCCGGAAGCCACGCACGAGCGCATGCGCGAGCAGGCCCGCGCACACGACGACGACGGCCTGGGAGATGACGGTGAACGTGAACGTGTGCCAGAGCGCGCCGCGGAAGATCGGGTCGTGCAGCGCGTGGCGGAAGTTCTGGAGCCCGACCCACTTGCCGGTGAGCGAGCCCGCCGTCGCGTCGGTGAAGCTCAGGTAGATCGCGAGGACGAGCGGCGCGCCGACGAGCGTGGCGATGAGCAGCACCGCAGGCGAGATGAGGAGCGTCGCGAGAAACCCGCGACGCTCGGTGACGTAGCGAAGCCGGACTCTCCGGCTTCCCCCGGCGGACGCGACTGCTGCCATTGCGCTGCGACTCTAAGTCGGATCCCGGTCCGTTGCAAGAAGGGCGAGAGAGCCGTAAGGTCGCGCCGTGGCTGCGATCGAGCTCGACCGGCTGACGAAGGTCTACGGGGACGGAACCCGGGCCGTCCACGAGCTGGACCTCGAGATCGCCGACGGCGAGTTCGTCGTGTTCGTCGGCCCGTCGGGCTGCGGCAAGACGAGCGCCCTGCGGATGATCGCGGGCCTCGAGGACATCAGCGGCGGCATCGTGCGCGTGGGCGGCGAGGTCGTGAACGACCTGCCGCCGAAGGCGCGCGACATCGCGATGATCTTCCAGAACTACGCCCTGTACCCGCACATGAACGTGTACGACAACATGGGCTTCGGTCTGAAGATGCGCGGCATCGACAAGGCGGAGATCCGGCGCCGGGTCGAGTCGGCGGCCCGCGTGCTTGGGCTCTCCGAGGTGCTGGGGAAGCGGCCGCGCCACCTCTCGGGAGGGCAGCGGCAGCGCGTGGCCATGGGGCGCGCGATCGTCCGGGAGCCTCAGGCATTCCTGATGGACGAGCCGCTCTCGAATCTCGACGCGAAGCTCCGCGTGCAGATGCGCGCGGAGATCGCCCGCATCCAGCGCGACCTCCAGGTGACGACGATCTACGTCACCCACGATCAGAGCGAGGCGATGACGCTCGGCGACCGCGTCTGCGTGCTGCGCGGCGGGCTGTTGCAGCAGGTCGACAGGCCGCAGGTGCTCTACGACCGTCCCGCGAACCTGTTCGTCGCCGGGTTCATCGGCTCGCCGGCGATGAACCTCGTCGAGGCGGAGCTCGTCGACCGCGACGGCAGGCTGACGGCGGTCTTCGGCCCGCACGCGCTCGTCGTCCCGGCCCCGCTCGTCGCGGCGCGGCCCGAGCTCGCGCGCCACGCGGGCCGGCGTATCGCACTCGGCATCCGTCCGGAGGACCTCCAGGACGCGACGGGGTCCGAGCAGGCAGCCGACGGCTCGCACCTCGACGTCACGGTGGACATCAAGGAGGACATGGGCTCCGAGGTGTACCTCCACTTCGCCGTGGACGCGCCCCCGGTGACCGCCGAGGAGCTGCGGGAGATCGTCGGCGACGAGGCGCTCGCAGCCGCGGACGAGCAGACGCACCATCACGGGAGCCCGTTCATCGCCCGCGTCGGCCGCGGCACGGGTGCGCAGGAGCGCGAGCCGGTGCGCCTCGCGGTCGACCTGGAGCGGCTCCACTTCTTCGATCTCGGGACGGGCGACGGCATCTACGGCGGCGCGCCCACGTAGAAGTCGCCATAGCAGGTACAATTCGGATACCTAGTACACGGATTGGAGAGTGACCTGCATTGAGCGACTTGCTGCTCGTCCAGCTCGAGGACACGGTGGTGTTCCCGGGCATGACCGTCACGCTGACGGTCGACGCCGGTGACGAGGCGCGCGTCCTCCTGGTGCCGAGGCACGACAAGGAGTACGCAAAGGTTGGCACCGTCGCCGAGGTGACCGACCGCGTCGGTCTGCCCGGCGGTGCCGTCGCCGTCGCCCTCACCGGCCTGCATCGCGGCATCGTCGGCGCCGCCCACACCGATGCTCAGGGACGCCTCCGCGCAGAGGTGGACGAGCGACCCGACGAGAACCCGCCGCGCGTGCAGACGCGAGAGCTGGAACGCGAGTACCGCGCCGTGGTCGAGGAGATCCTCGAGATCCGCGACGCCGACGAGCGCATCCGTCAGTTTCTGCGCGCGATCAGCGACGCCGGCGCACTTGCCGACACGTGCGCCTACGCGCCCGACATCAGCTTCGCGCAGCGCGTCGAGCTGCTCGAGTCCGTCGACATCGTCGAACGACTCCAGTTCGCCCTCGACCTGCAGCGTGAGCGCCTTGCCGAGCTTCAGGTGCGCCGCCGCATCCGCGACGACGTGGAGTCCGGCGCGCAGAAGCAGCAGCGCGAATGGTTCCTCCGCAAGCAGATGGACTCGATTCGCAAGGAGCTCGGCGAGGACGAGGGTTCCGTCGTCGAGGAGTACCGCACGAAGATCGACGAGGCCGGCATGCCGGACGCGGTCCGCGCGCAGGCCGATCGCGAGCTGCGGCGGCTCGAGTCGATGGGCGACTCCTCCGGCGAGGCGTCGATGATCCGCACGTACCTCGACTGGCTCACGGCCGTGCCGTGGTCGAAGCGCTCCGAGGAGCATCTCGACCCGGTGAACGCGCGCGAGGTGCTCGACGCCGATCACGCGGGCCTCGACGACGTGAAGGAGCGCATCACGGAGTACCTCGCCGTGCGCAAGCTGCGCCAGGAGCGCGGCATCCCGAACGACAAGCGCAGCGGCGCGATCCTGACGCTGATCGGTCCGCCCGGAACGGGCAAGACGTCGATCGGCGAGTCGGTCGCGCGGGCGATGAACCGCGAGTTCGTGCGCATGTCGCTCGGCGGCATCCGCGACGAGGCGGAGATCCGCGGCCATCGCCGCACCTACATCGGCTCGCTGCCGGGGCGGCTCGTTCGCGCCCTTCGCGACGCCGAGACGATGAACCCGGTGATTCTGCTCGACGAGGTCGACAAGGTCGGCGCCGACTGGCGCGGTGACCCGTCGTCCGCGCTGCTCGAGGTGCTCGACCCGGCGCAGAACCATTCGTTCCGCGATCACTACCTCGATGTCGAGCTCGATCTCTCCGACGTGTTCTTCATCGCGACCGCGAACGTCGCCGAGACGATCCCCGGTCCGCTGCTCGACCGGATGGAGGTCATCCGCTTCGACGGTTACACGACCGACGAGAAGACCGCGATCGGGCGGGACTACCTGTGGCCGCGCCAGCGTGAGCGGAACGGGCTGCACGAGGACGAGGTCGAGGTCGGCGACGACGTGCTGCGTCTCGTGATCGACGAGTACACGCGCGAGGCCGGCGTCCGCCAGCTCGAGCGCGAGCTCGGGAAGATCCTGCGGAAGACGGCGACGAAGATCGCCTCCGCCAACGTCGAGACTCCCGTCACGGTCGACGTCGACGTCGTGCGCGACGCCCTCGGCAGGCAGAAGGTCTTCCACGAGGCGGCCGAGCGCACGGCCGTGCCGGGCGTCGCAACCGGGCTCGCCGTCACCGGCACCGGCGGCGACGTGCTCTTCGTCGAGGCGACCTCGATGGACGGCGGCAACGAGCTGGTGCTCACGGGGCAGCTCGGCGACGTGATGAAGGAGTCGGCGCGCATCGCACTTTCGTACGTCCGCTCGCACGCCGAGGAGCTCGGAGTCGACGCGAAGGCGTTCGACAACCGCTCGTTCCACGTGCACGTGCCCGCGGGCGCGATCCCGAAGGACGGCCCGAGTGCCGGCATCACGATGGCGACCGCGCTCGCGTCGCTGCTCGCGGGCCGGCCGGTGAAGCACACCGTCGGCATGACCGGCGAGGTGACGCTGCAGGGTCGCGTCCTCCCGATCGGCGGCCTGAAGCAGAAGGTGCTCGCCGCGCACGCGGCTGGGCTCACCGACGTGATCATTCCGGAGCGCAATCGTGCGGATCTCGACGACGTCCCCGCGGACGTGCGCGAGGCGATGCGGTTCCACCCGGTGATGACCCTCGACGAGGTGCTCGACCTCGCGCTCGAGCCGAAGCCGCAGCCGAACCTGCAGATCGTCTCGTAGTACCGCGATGCGCTGTCGCCCCTGTCAGCCGCTGCCCGAGGAGGTCGCCCGCGCGGCCGAGCTCCTCGGGCGGCGGTGGGTGCTCGCGATCCTCTGGGCCTCCTCCGAGGCCGGCGCCGTGCGCTTCAACGAGTTCAAGCAGGCGCTCGAGACGATCCCGCTGCGCACGCTCGCGGCACGCCTCGTGGAGCTCGAGGAGGCGGGCGTGCTCGAGCGCCGCATCATCGACACGCGGCCCCCGCGGGCCGAGTACCGCCTCACCGACACGGGCCGCCGCCTCGGCGCCCTCGTCGACGCGATGCGGGCCTACGCGGCCCACTCCTGAGGTTGGACGGCGACTACGCGGCCGGCGAGAGCGCCGCGATCTCGCGCTGCTGCGCGAGCCGGCCGAGGGCCTGCCGCTCGATCTGACGCACGCGCTCCCGCGTCACTCCGAGCTCGCGACCGATCTGCTCGAGCGACATCGGCTCCTGCGCCGGGTCGAGGCCGTAGCGACACTTGATCACGAGCTGCTCGCGCTCGGGAAGCATCGCGATTGCGCGGTGCAGCGCGTCCTCGCCGAGCCCTACGACGACCTCTTCCGCGACGTCGGTGCCGTCCTGGGCGATCAGATCGCCGAACGACGTGCCGCTCTCGTCACTGACCGTCTTGTCGAGGCTCGCCACGGTGCGCGCAGCCGAGCGCACCTCGCGCACGTGCTTCACCTCGAGGCCGGATTTCGCCGCCAGCTCCTCGTCGGTCGGTTGACGGTCGAGCTGTACGAGCAGATCGCGCTCGGCGCGCGCGATCTTCTGCTCGCGCTCGACGATGTGCACCGGGATCCTGATCGTGCGCGACTTGTTCGCGACGCCGCGCTGCACGGCCTGGCGAATCCACCAGGTCGCGTAGGTCGAGAACTTGAACCCGCGGCGCCAGTCGAACTTCTCGACGGCGCGGATCAGCCCGATGATCCCTTCCTGGATCAGGTCGAGCAGCGACAGTCCGTGGCCCTGGTACTTCTTCGCGATCGAGACCACGAGGCGCAGGTTCGCGTTGACCATCCGGTCCTTCGCCGCCTTGTCGCCTCGCTCGACGAGCTTGGCGAGCTCGACCTCCTCTGCGGCGGTCAGCAACGGGTAGCGCCCCGCCTCGTTGAGGAAGAGCTGCAGCGAGTCGCTCGTCATCGCCGCGACCTCGGGGTTCGCGTAGGTGGTCTCCTCGACGTCGGGGATCCCGCAGTCGTCGGTGACCTCGATGCCCTTCTCCTCGAGCTTCTCGTAGAGGCTTGCCACCTCGTCATCGTCGAGCTCGAGCTCCTGCAGCAGCGCGGTGAACGCGGACAGGTTGACGCAGCCCAGCTCCTCGCCGTGCTCCAGCAGAACTCTCAGCTGCTCGTGGCTCATGACCTCGTCCTCCCCGCTGGGGCCGGCTCCTAACCGCTGCCCGGCTCAAGTGGCCCGACTCGATAGACTCCCGCGCTGTGGGCCGGCACGCGGTGTGGGAGCTCGTCTTTCTCATGGTGATCCTCAAGATTCCGATCGTCTATCTCTGCCTGGTCGTGTGGTACGCGATCAAGGCCGAGCCGACCCCGGAGGAGGGCGTCGCCGTCGCCGCGCGCTTCGGCGGCGACGATCAGGGCCCGGGTTGGGGCCGCCGGTTGCATCCACGCCGCTTCCGGCCTCGCCCGCACGGCGGTCCCTCGCGCACGTACGCGCGCGCGCCTCGCACGGCCGTCGCGCACGGCCGCGGCACCACGAACAGGCAGCGGTGACCGACCTCCACTACGAGGACGCCGCCGAGTCGCGGCCCTCCGAGACTGTCGCGGGCTTCCTCGCCGCCGCGTCGATCTTCGTCAGCCTGATGGCGCTCGCCTGGCACCCGTTGCGGCTGCTGGGGCCGGCGATCCTCATCGCCCTCGTCGCCGCTGCGATGGGCGGGCGGCACCAGCGCCTCGCGTTCGCCGCGGTGATGATCGCCGCGGCCTGCTTCTTCTTCGGGATGACGATCGCCGTCGTTACGAGCCGCGCGCTCTGGTAGAGCGCTCCGCCCTGCTACAAAGTAGAGATGGTTGATGCCATAACAGTGCACGCCTGGATGGTGGCTCATGCGCTGCGCCGTGCGGCCGGGCCGGGCTTGGCAAGGCAACCAGCCTTACCGTCGCCCGTCCCGTCCACACGGCTTGGCCTGAGCCATCCCCAGACGCACGCTGCCATGGCACCAACCATCTAGAAATGGCATCCCGACCCGAGGTCGACGGACTCAACGCGGGCTACGCCGCGCTCGTCCTCGAGCAGTATCTCGACAATCCGGACGCGGTCCCGGCCGAGTGGCGCGCGCTCTTCGAGCGCAGCGAGCCGGAGGAGCTGCTCGCGATCCAGCCCGGGCTCGCGCGCCTGTTCGAGCTGTTCGAGCAGGCCGGCGGCAACGGGCACCCGGTCGTCGCGCCGCCGCCCGCCGCTGCGCCCGTTGCGCCCGCTCCGTCCGCGGCGCCCGCTGCCCCGGCTTC
>JANMWV010000499.1:0-3999 GCA_031394165.1 Actinomycetes bacterium | reverse complement strand
GCGAGCACGCGTGCGCGCACCGCGTCGGGCGCACGCAGCGTCGCGCCGCGCAGGTCGGCGAGCAGCGCCGCCCGCCGGGCCTCGGCTGCGGTGCGCGGAGCGTCGCCGCCGAGCAGTGCCTCCAGCCGTTCCATACCGATCGCGTCAGTCGCGGACATCGTCGATCCTCTCCTCCAGTTTTTTCAGCGCACGGCTCAGACGTGTCGAGCATGCGGTCTGGCTGATGCCGAGCACGCGGGCCGCGCTCGGCCCGTCGAGCTCGAGCAGGACGCGGAGCGCCACCACCTCGCGCTCGGCCGGCGCGAGCTCGCGCACCGCCTGCTCGAGCGGCCCGGGCAGGCCGTCGACGAGCTCGGCCGCCTGCTCGAGGTCACGCGAATACGTCTCCTCGCGCCGCTTGCGCCGCGCCTCGGCCCTGAACCAGTCGAGCGCCGTCGTGCGCGCGATCTGGCAGAGCCACGTGCGCGGCGAGCCGCGCCGCGGGTCGAACCGGCGCCAGCCGCGCAGTGCTTTCTCAAACGTTTCGGCCGCGAGATCCTCGGCGGCGCTGCGGTCGCCCGTGAGAAACACGAGGTAGCGGAACACCGCGTCGAGGTGATCGGCCGCGACGGCGTCGAAGCTCGGCCGGGCTCCCAGCGCGGTACGAGGTTCGAGCAAGGTCGAGACCGCGTTCACATCAGGGGATACGGCGCGGCGGCGCCTGATCGTCACAGACTTAGCGTAGAGCGGCGGACGCCGGCGGCGGCGCGCCCGCATGTGCTGTGCGCTCGCGCACGGCAAGCACCACCGCAATGAGCGCGATCAGGACGAGCAGGAGGACGAACCGCAGAGCCGCAGGCACTGCCCCTTCTTCGCCCGGGAGCGGCCAAGAGTTGATCCCCCGGAAGAGGCTGCGAGGCGGGTAGCGTGCCTCGGATGCGCCGCCTGCTCCTGCTCGTCGCGGTCCTCGTGTTCGTCGACACGATGCTCTACGCGGCGCTGACGCCGCTCCTGCCCCACTTCTCGCATGCGCTGGGACTGTCGAAGCTGAGCGCGGGCATGCTCGTCGCGGCGTACCCGGCGGGGGCGCTGATCGGCGGGCTCCCCGGCGGCGCAGCGGCCGCACGCCTCGGGCCGAGGCGTGCGGTGATCGTCGGCCTCGTCGGCATGGGCCTCGCCAGCGTCGGCTTTGCGTTCGCGGGCGGCTTCTGGGGGCTGTTCGCGGCGCGTCTCGTGCAGGGGTTCGGCAGCGCGTTCACGTGGGCGGGCGCATTCTCGTGGCTGCTCGCCGCGGCGCCCCGCGACCGGCGCGGCGCGCTGCTCGGCAGCGCCCTGGGCGCGGCCGTGTTCGGCGCGCTCTTCGGGCCGGTCGTCGGTGCGGCCGCGGCGCTCGCCGGACGCGCTGCGATCTTCTCGGCGCTCGCCGGGCTCTCCGTCCTGCTCATCGTCGCGACGCTGCGGCTCGAGCCGACGCCCGCGGAGCATCCCTCGGCCGCCGCGATCGGCCGCGCGTTCCGGAACTACCGCTTCCTCGCCGGCCTCGGGCTGATGGCGCTGCCGTCGCTCCTCTTCGGGATCCTCTCGGTGCTCGGCCCGCTGCGCCTCGCGGCCGCAGGCTGGGGCGCCGCTGCGATCGGCGCGGTGTGGCTCGTGGGCGCAGGCGTCGAGTCGGTCGCGTCGCCGTTCGTCGGCCGGCTGGTCGACAGCCGAGGCCGCTTGCTGCCGGTGCGCGTGTCGCTCGTGCTGGGGACGGTGCTGTCGCTCGGCCTCGCCGCCGGCCCGAGGCCGCTCGTCTATGCGCCACTGATCGTCGTCTCCGCAGCGGCGATCGGCGTGCTCTTCACGCCCGCGTTCGCGCTGATCGCAGACGCCGCCGAGCACGTCGGCCTGCCGCAGGGAATGGCGTTCGGGTTCATGAGCGCGGCCTGGGCGGCCGGTGCGTTCGTCGGCCCGGCCGCCGGCGGGGCGATCGCAGGAGCGACGGGCGACTGGATCCCGTTCGTGCTCGCCGCCGGGCTGTGCGCCGCCGCCCTCGCGGCCGCGAGGCCCGCTCAGATCACGTAGGCGCCGCCGTTCTGGTCGATCGCCTGCCCCGTGACCCCGCGGGAGTCGGCGGAGAGCAGCCACGCGACGGTGCCTGCGATGTCCTCCGGCTGGCTCATCCGCCGGAGCGGCACCTCGTTCATCGCCTGCTCGTACGCCTGCTCGCGCGTGCCGCCGATCGCCTCGCCGAGCAGGTCGAGACCCTGCCACGCCATGTCGGTGTCGACCCAGCCGGGGCAGATCGCGTTCACCTGCACGTTGTCGGGCGCGAGCTCCGCTGCGAGCGAGCGCACGAGCCCGAGCAGCCCCGCCTTCGACGCGCTGTAACCGGTGTAGCCGGGCACGGCGATGCGCGCGAGGATCGACGAGATGACGACGATGTCGCGCCGTTCGCTCGAGTCCGCGAGGCGGCGCTGCGCCGCGCGCACGCACTGGTACGTGCCGATCAGGTTCGTCGCGACGAGGTCGTAGAAGCGATCCTCGGGGCCGGGCTCGTTCGGGCCGCCGAGACCGCTGTTCGCGACGAGCGCGTGCAGCGGGCCGTTCGCCTCGGCCGCGTCGGCGAACGCGCGCTCGACCTGGGAGGCGTCGCGGACGTCGACCTGGGCGACGAAGGCGCCGCCGATCTCGTCCGCCGTCGCGTGCAGCGCGTCGACGCCGCGCGCGAGCAGGCTCAGGCGGGCGCCTTCCGACGCCAGGCGCAGCGCGATCGCTTTCCCGATCCCGCGCCCTGCCCCTGTGACCACCACATGACGACCCTCGAACCTCGACACCTGGGAGGAGCCTAGCGACAGGCCTCCGCGGCGCGATCAGTAGCGTCGTCGGCCGTCCTGCGCCTTGGGCTTCCGCTCGGCGCGAACGTACACACCCCCCAGGATCGCGACACCGATCGTGTAGACGAGGCCGTTGATCCAGCGACCATTCGTGAAGCACCAGACGGCCACGCCGGCCTCAACTGCCGCGACGAGGCCAAGCAATCGGTGTGGCATCGAGAGGAGGGCTCGCATCGAGTCCAGTGTTCCCGCGATCTCGAACCCCAAGCGGACGCACCGAGCTTGCCGCCGGCGGGACTCGATTAAAGTAGCCCTTCCCGGGGGCGTAGCTCAGCGGGAGAGCATTCGTTTGACACGACAAGAAGGGGTCCCCGTGAGCTCGAGTAGAAAAACGGCGATCGTTGCGGGCGTGTTGTTCCTGATTACATTCGTCACCTCGATCGCGGCGGTTCTTCTCTACCGCCCTGTTCTGCACGACGCCAACTACATCGTCGGCACTGGCGCCGACACCCGCGTGACCTTTGGCGCGTTCTTCGAGATCCTCCTCGCCATCGCCAATATCGGCACCGCCGTCGTGCTGTATCCGATCGTCAAGCGGCGAAGCGAAAGCATCGCCCTTGGCTATGTCGCGAGTCGTGTCCTTGAATCGACCGTCATCGTCGTCGGCCTCATCAGCCTCCTTTCGGTCGTGACGTTGCGGCAGAAGTACGCGGGAGTTGGAGGTGCAGATTCCGCCTCACTGGTGATCGCCGGTAAGTCGCTCGTCGCGTTCCACAAGTGGACGTTCCTGCTTGGACCGGCCGTCTGTGCGGGCGTCGGGACCGGGCTGTTGCTGGGTTACTTGATGTACACGTCGGGACTCGTGCCACGGCCCATGGCCCTGCTGGGACTCATCGGTGGCCCCCTGGTCTTCGCTTCGGCGGTTGCAACGCTGTTCGGGGCCTACGCGCAAACGTCCACCTGGTCGGGCCTCGCAACAGTCCCGGAATTCCTGTGGGAGTTGTCGCTTGGCGTCTGGCTCATCGTCAAGGGATTCAAGCCGTCTGCTCTCGCGTCCCTCAATGCCGGGCAGGTGTAAGCAACCGACGGTCCCGGGAGTGACCAAACGAGTGACCAACGCATTGCGAAGCGGCCCCGGAGACGGGGCCGCGGTCGTTGATCCAGCTAAAGTGCTGGCTCTCGGGCGCGTAGCTCAGCGGGAGAG
>JANMWV010000541.1:0-5866 GCA_031394165.1 Actinomycetes bacterium | reverse complement strand
GTCGAGCACGATCTTGCCGACATGTCGCGCCTCGACGAACGCGGCCTGGGCGTCGCGGGCGCGTTCCAGCGGGTACGTGGAGGCGACGACCGGCCTGATCTCGCCTCGCTCCACGTAGCCGACGAGGTCGGGAAAGAGCTCCGGCGGAGTCACCGCTACGCCCACCAGCGTGAGGTCGGCGAGGTACAGCGTCCGCAGGTCGAACTCGACGACAGGGCCGGCGACGGCGCCGGCGACCGCGTAGCGACCACCGCGGCGAAGCAGCCCGAGCAGCTGCGCCCAGTCCTTTCCGCCGACCACGTCTACGACGACGTCGACCGAGTCGAGACCCAAGCCTTCGAGCTGCGCGGCGAGATCGCCGGCCTCGCGCACGAGGACCGCCTCGGCACCGAGCGCTCGGACCTGATCCGCCTTGTCGCGGCCGCAGACGGCGAAAGGCACGGCACCCCGGCGCCGGACGAGCTGCACAAGCGCTGTCCCCACTCCGCCCGAGGCCCCGGTGACTAGGACGGTCTCGCCGGCCGAGACGCCCGCACGGCGCAGCAGGTTCTCGGCCGTTCCCGCCGAGGTTGGGAAGGACGCGAGCTCGGCGGCGGAGAGCGGCGAGCGAACTGGATGCACGTTCCGGGCCGGCACCGTGACGAACTCGGCGTACCCGCCGTCCCGCTCTGAACCGAGGTACCCGCAGCGCGCAAGATCGTCCGGTGCCTGCGGATCTCGCAGCCACGGGTCGACGAGCACGCGCTCGCCGACGAGCCCGGGCGGCACCGATTTGCCGCAGGCGACAACCCGCCCACACACGTCCGCACCCTGGATGCGAGGGAAGGCGATCGGCGCATCCCACGCTCCCTCGCCGCCGTCCTTCGCATACCAGCCGACGCGGGTATTGACGTCCGTGGCGTTCACTGCGCAGGCACCGACCGCGATGAGAACCTCGCTTTCGGCCGGCTCCGTCACAGGCCAGTCCTCATGCGGCGTGAGTTGCTCCAGCCCGCCGTGGCCCGTCAGCACGACGGCGCGCATCGAGCTGCGGCTCACGAGTCGGCGGGATAGCGCGCGTCCCGCCAGGCGAGCGCGGCCTTCAGACCTTCCTCGGCGACGATCCGGTCGAACTCGTCCTGTTCGGGACCGCCGACCGAGTTGAGGATCGCCGAGAGGTCGAGATTGGCGTTCACGGCTGTGCGGAGGCCCATTGCCTCGTACGCGCGGATCAGCGCGATCTTCGTCAGCCGTAGCGTGGCAAGCGGCGTCGGTGCGATCTTCCGGACGAGCTCGCCGACCGCCGACTCCAGCTCGTCGCCGGGAACGACCCGATTGACGAGCCCGACACGGTGCGCCTCCGCCGCGTCGATCGCATCGCCCGTGAAGAGCAGCTCGTTCGTCTTCTTCTGGCCGAGCACGAACGGCATGAGGAGCGCGACGGGACCGGAACCGAGCCTGATTTCGGGCTCGCCGAAACGTGCGTCCTCGGTCGCGACGACGAGATCGCAGGCCATCGCCAGCTCGCAGGCGCCGCCCAGGCACCAGCCGCGAACCGCGGCAATCGTCGGCTTCTCCAGCGACCACAGCTGCAGCGCGAGGTCGACGTCGCGGCCGAGCACCTGCCGCCAGGCGTACGCGCCCCCGTCGACGGCTTCGGCGAGGTCGTAGCCGGCCGAGAACGCACGGCCGGCGCCCGTCAGCACGACGATCTTCACCTCGTCGTCTGCGACTGCGCGCTCCAGCGCCTCGACGAGCCTGGCCACCATCTCCTTCGTGATCGCGTTGAGCTTCTCGGGGCGCTCCAATGTGATCCACGCTGCCGGGCCGCGGGTCTCGTACGCGATGTGGCCGCTCACGTGACCGAGCGAGTCGCCGTATACACGGGCGTGAGATGGAGTTCCTCGCCCGTGTACGGATGCCGCGCCGCGACCTCCTCGTCGAGCTCGACGCCGAGCCCAGGGGCGGTCGGCGGGATCACGTAGCCGTCCTCCCAGCGGATCGGCGTCTTCAGGATCTCCGCGTGGAAGCCGCCCCATTCGCGAATGCCCTCGAGCACGAGGAAGTTCGGGCTGCACGTCGCGAGCTGGATGTTCGCCGCGCCGACGACCGGGCCGCAGTAGAGGTGTGGCGCGATCTGCGCGTAGTGCGCCTCGGCCATGCCGGCGATCTTCTTGGCCTCGAGGATGCCGCCGACGCGCCCGAGGTTCATCTGCAGGATCGATGCGGCACCCGTCTCGAGCACGCGCGCGAACTCGTACTTCGTCGTGAGCCGCTCCCCCGTTGCGATCGGGATCGAGGTCGCGCGGGCGACCCGGGCCATCTCCTCGGGCATCTCGGGTGGGGTCGGCTCCTCGAACCAGAGCGGGTCGTAGGGCTCGAGCCGCTTGGCGAGGCGGATCGCACCCGACGTCGTGAACTGGCCGTGGGTACCAAAGAGCAGGTCGCAGCGGTCGCCGACCGCCTCGCGCACTGCGCGCACGTAACGCTCCGACAGCTCGAGGTCATCGAGGCTCGGCTGGTGCGGATCGAGGGTCGTGTACGCGCCGGCCGGGTCGAACTTCACCGCGGTGAACCCCCGCGCGACGTATTCGGCAGCACGCGTCGCACCAAGATCGGGATCGACATAGACATCCATCGCGTCGCCGGCCTCGGGATAGAGGTAGGTGTAGGAACGAAGCCGCTCGTGGACGCGGCCGCCAAGCAGGTCGTAGACCGGCCTCCCGACCGCCTTGCCGACGATGTCCCAGCACGCCATCTCGATGCCGCTGAGAACGCCGAGGAGCGAGATATCCGGCCGTAGCGAGTAACCCCGGCCGTAGATGTCGCGCCAGAGGGCTTCGATCCGGAACGGGTCGGCGCCGATGACGTGGCGCTCGCAGACGTCCTCGATCATCGTCGCGACGGTCTGTGGCCCGAAGGTCGCGGCGTACACCTCGCCGACGCCTTCGATGCCGTCATCGGTGACGAGCTTCAGAAAGAGGAAGTAGCGGCCACCGTACGACGGCGGCGGGTTTCCCACGACGAAGGTCTTGACGCCCGCGATTCTCATCGCGCCTCGACGGCAGGCCTGGAGGCGAACGCCGGGATCCAGCTTGCAAGCTCGGACAGCGTCCGCCCCGCCGTCTGCAACGCAACGACGATCGCCTCGCGGCGCTCGGGCGACACGCGTGACAGCGGCACGAGCGTCGTCAGCGCGGCCAGCGTCGTTCCGGCCTCGTTGACGACGGGGACGGATGCCGCGTACAGCCCACGCGCTGTCTCCTCCCAGTTCTCGGCGTACCCCCGCCTGCGAACCTCATCGAGCGTCGCTCGCAACTCGCCGATACCGGCGAGACGACGCCCCGTCGGCGTGATCAGCGGGCACCGCGCAAACAGCGCCGCCACCCGAGCGTGGGGCAGGCGTGCGAGCACGACGCGCCCGCTTGCCGAGGCGAACGCCGGTGTCTTCGATCCCACGTGCGTGACGTAGCGCACCGGCTGCGACGTCTCCTCGATCGCGATGTAGAGCGACTCGTCCCCGTCCAGGACGGCGAGGGCGATCGTCTCGTCGAGTTCGTCGAGGAAGCGGGCAGCGACCGTCCGGAAGGCGACCACGATCGGCAGCTCGGTCGAGAGCGACCCGAGCCGCAGGGCGCGGATCCCGAGCTGATACCGGCCATCGGTATCGCGAACAGCCCACGCGCGCTGGACGAGGACCGCGCAGACCCGATGGACGGTGCTCTTGGGAACGCCGAGCTCACGGGCGAGATCGGCGAGGCCGACGGACCCTCTCGCGGCGAGGAGGTCGAGGATGCGAAGCGTCGCGTTGACTCCGGTCGACGCCGAGCGCGCCGGACCGGGATCGACCTCCTGCGTCAGGCTTCGGGATCCAACAGCTTGGGCCACTCCCGCGACGATAGTGCCGACCGCCGCGAAAGTCGAGAACAGCGGTCCAAATACGGAACGGTGCTTGACCAGGAGTGTGTCGATCTGTCATAAAGGCACGACTCGAGGGATGCTGGCTGCAGACGTGTCCGGCACACCGGCGACCGAGTCCTGGACGACTGTCGAAGGAGAGGGTGGCGCATGGATCGCGAGACACGGAGGATCATCGAGGAGTACCGCCGTCACGAGGCGGGGCCGATCGAGAACAATCTCATCGACGAGCTGCACGCGGGTGAGCTCGACCGCAGCGAGTTTCTACGACGTGGTGCGATGTTCGGCCTCTCGGCCGGCATGGTGGGCAGCCTCCTGGCCGCCGCCGGCGAGGCCGGGGCCGCCACCGGATCCGGGATGCAGCTTGCCCAGGTCAAGGCCGGCGGCATTCTGCGCGCGGGCGTTCAAAAACCGGGTGGCCCGATCGAGCCGTACCTGCTCAACGACGGCGGCGCGCTCTGTTTCACCGGCATCCCCTGCGAGTACCTGACGTTCTCGAACCCGAAGGGCGAGGTCGTGCCGTGGCTCGCGACGAGCTGGAAGGCGAACGCCGACGCGAGCGTGTGGACCTTCCAGATCCGCAAGGGCGTGAAGTTCCACAACGGCAAGACGATGACCGCCAACGATGTCGTCGCGAGCTTCAAGCAGTACGTGACCGCAAAGGGGACGAACGCCGGACTTAAGCCGTACTACGACGCCGACGGCGTCTCGGCCAAAGGCCCGTACACGGTCGTCTTCCGGATGAAGGCCCCAATCGGCGGCGCGTTCCCGTACCTCGTCAGCCAGACGACGTACCAGGCGCCCGTGCAGACCGCAGAGGACGCGGCAAAGCCCGGGCAATGGGCTGCCGGCGGCTTTGTCGGCACCGGGCCGTTCAAGGTGACGAAGTACGTCGACGGCGTCAGCGCCGATCTCGTGCGCAACCCTTCCTACTGGGGCGGCAAGCCGCCTCTCGACGGGGTCAAGATCACCTTCTTCGCGAGCAGCGCGGCGCTCTCTCTCTCACTCCGGGCGGGGCAGATCGACCTCGCGATGCAGCTCGCGGCGCAGGAGGCGACGCCGTTCAAGAACAACAAGAAGTTCAACTACTACGAGATCCCGACTTCAGCTCACCGCATGTTCTGCATGCGGACCGACCAGGGCGTGCTCAAGGACCCGCGTGTGCGCCGCGCGGTCGCGCTCGCCATCAACCGGCCGCAGCAGATGCAGAAGATCCTGCTCGGCTCCGGTCAGGTCGGCAACGACAACCCGTTCTGGAAGGGCTTCAAGTCGACCGACCCGTCGGCCAAGCAGCGGACGCAGAACATTCAGCTCGCGAAGGCGTTGCTGAAGGCAGCCGGGGCGGAGAACCTGAAGTTCAATATCACCACCTGGAACTTCCTCGACCATCCGGACCATGCAGCGTCGATCCAGGCCTACGCGCGCGAAGCCGGGATCGACCTCGGCATCGTGATCATGGACTCCAGCAAGTACTACGACTCCGAGCCGGCCGGCGCGGACTACGCCACCACCACGCCGTGGCTGAACCGCACGGCGACGCTGACGGAGTACGGGGCGCGCGGGGTGCCGAACGTCTACCTCACGCGGGCCTACCTGTCGACCGGGATCGGTGACTGGAACGCGTCGCATTACAACAACGCCGAGTTCGACTCGGTCGCCAAGACCTTCCTCGGCGCTGCCGAGCTCTCCGTGCAACGGAAGGCGTCCAAGCGGATGGCGGGACTCCTGCTCCGCGACACGCCGGTCGTCACCGACTACTTCATCAACTACACGACGGCAGGCTCCTCGAAGGTCAAGAACTACGTTCCCGAGGGCCTCTCGCACATGCGGCTGGCGAAGGTCGGCCTGGCCTAACGAACGACGTGAAGGGCGAGCCGGGGGGCGCACCGCGGCCCCCCCCCACCCCCTCAATAGACTACAACCATAGAATAAAACCGTAAAGCACAAAAACCAACGAAGCGGCGTACTG
>JANMWV010000478.1:0-1797 GCA_031394165.1 Actinomycetes bacterium | reverse complement strand
GCGAGCACGTCGCGCGCGGCTCCGCCGGCTGGCACGACGTCGCCAGCCGGCTCTCCGGCCCGGCGGTCTCCGACCTCGCCGAGCACTTCAGGATGCGCTGGCACGAAGTCACCGGCGAACGACTCGACGCGACGGAGCCCGCGCCCGGCGCGCCGGCGGGGCGCCACACCGTCCAGATCACGAGGACAATCCCCGAGAAGGTCTACGGGGCCGTTCCGCACGGCGAGTTCGGGATCCTCGAGTCATATCTGGCCGCCTTGCGCTCCGCCCAGAGCCTCGTGTATCTCGAGAACCAGTTCCTCTGGTCGCCCGAGATCGCGAACGTCCTTCGCGACAAGCTGCGCGATCCGCCGAGCGACGAGTTCCGGCTCGTCCTCGTGTTGCCGGCGGCGCCCAAATCCGGCGGGGAGGACACGCGAGGCACGCTCGCCGAGCTCGTCGAGGCCGACGCCGGGCGGGGACGCATCGTCGCCTGCACGCTTTACGCACGGCGGGGACCACTTGCCGACCCGGTCTACGTCCACGCGAAGGTCGGGATCGTCGACGACCGCTGGCTGACGCTCGGCTCGGCGAATCTCAACGACCACTCGCTCTTCAACGACACCGAGGTCAACGTCCTGACCCTCGATCCCGCGCTGGCCCGCGACACGCGCCTTCGGCTCTGGGCCGAGCACCTCGAATGCACGATCGGCGAGGCCTCGGGTGACGCGACGCGCCTCGTCGACGAGCGCTGGAAGCCGATCAGCGACGAGCAGCTGCAGCGGCGCTCCAACGGCCTGCCGCTCACCCATCGGCTCGTACGGCTGCCGCACCTCACGCGACGAACGGGACGGCTGCTCGGCCCCTTGCAGGGCCTCGTCGTCGACGGCTGACGACCGTCCACCGCCGACGGCGCGGTGCCGTCAATGCGTTCGCCAAGCTCGCAGGTCGACACCGCTCTAGCTTCCGATCCCGTCCGACGCGCCCGGCCCGGCAGGTTTATCGGCGTAGGAAGACGGGTACTGCATGCTCATGCAACCGACATCCCCCACCACGGAGCCGCGCAACGTCCTCATCGTGGTCACCACCGACGTGGAGCCGGGCGAGAGCTCGATCCCGAAGCTCGAGGGGGCGAATGTCCGGGTTGTCGCACCGCTCACCCAGCTCTCTCGCCTGCAGTGGCTCGCGAACGACGAGGACGCCGAACGGGTGGCAGCAGGACTGCGAGCCGACCATATCGCGAACCAGGTGACGGCCGACGCCGACACCGTCGCAAGCGATACGGACGACGTGATCCTTGCGATCAAGGACGCGCTGCAGGAGTTCGCCGCCGACGAGATCCTGATCGTCACCTCGCCGGACGCCGACAAGAGCTGGCTCTAGGAGGGCGCCTCCCTGAAAGCGGTCGCAGCGTTCAACCTGCCTGTCGCTCGGGTCGTCGTGGACACGTCCGGCAAGGCCGGCGACAGCACTCCGGCAACGACGCAGTAGCCTCCTGGCGGGCGCCTGCCACACGAGTTGCGGCTCAGCGCCCGGGCTCGGGCACCAGCACGCGCAGCGCGCGAGGCTCGAGTGTCAAGCGCAGCGGCGCAGCGAGCTCGACGGGCTCCCCGTCCAGCGCGACGCGCAGGCGTGGCGTTGCCGCCTCGACGACGAGTTCCGTGCGCGGCGTGAGCTCGGTCCAGCCGGAGGGGAGCAGCCCTTCGGCCAGGTAGACGTGCATGAGCCCTTCGTCGAGCCGGTCACGCGTGCCGAGCTCGAACGCGTCGAGCGCGTAGGCGTTGTTGCCGATCATGAGCACGCGGACGTCCACCGACT
>JANMWV010000467.1:0-8408 GCA_031394165.1 Actinomycetes bacterium | reverse complement strand
TCGAGCACGTTCGCCTTGTCAACCGAGGTCAGACGGTTGTCGCGCGACTGCGCAAGCCGGAATGCGCGTCTCGCAATCCGCTCGACCTGGCGCGGGTGGTACTCGCACGTGTCGTAGACCGTCCCGTCCTCACGCACGCCGCTGGCGCCGAAGTACAGGCCGCCAACGAGCTCACGCACGATCAGGATGTCGACGTCATCGAGCACCGCCGGCCGAAGATTCGCGTACGCATCGAGGGCGGCGCGCAACGCGAGCAGCCCTTGCTCTGGCCGGACGTCAGCCGCATCGAACTCCAGATCGCCTACGGGACCCTTGAGCACCGCTGTTGCCGCGCGACACGCGTTGAGCGTCTCGTCCGGCAGCGGCTTTCCCGTCGCGCGAATCGCGGCACCGCCGATCAGGCGTTCCTCGACCTCGACCTCGGGCACCAGCACCTCGAGGGTGAGCCTTGCCTCCTCCGCTACCTCTGGCCCGATGCCGTCTCCGGGTAGGAGTACGACGACTTCGCGGCTACCCGTCGGCAAGCGCCCCCTCCACGAGTGAGCGCGGCTGCCGCCCACGCGGGCGTGGCGTGAAGCCCGCCGCAATCATCGCGGCGTTCCAGCTCCCGAAGACGCGAGCGACCGTTTGTCTCGATGGATGGTTCTCGCCGGCCTGGTCCCACTCGCTTGTCAACGGAGTCCGACTGTGCTTGCGGTACCAGAGCGTGATCGCGTACACGATCGTCTCGTGCGTCCAGCGGAACCCGGTCCGCGGACCGGTTCTCATGCTGCACCTCCTGTTGGTTGCTGCCTATACAGAGACACCGAGTGTCTCCAGGATCAGATCGGCGTCCGGCTCGACGAACGTCGGCTCCAACTTGTGGGCGACGAGGCCCGGGGTCTTCAGTCCGTCACCCGTGACGACAAGAACGACGCGATCGCTCTCGCCAACCTCGCCACGGCGCACCGCTTCGCGCAGCGCACCGAGCGTGACGGCGGGCGCCGTCTCGCCGAAGATCCCCGTCGTCTCCGCGAGCAACGAGATGTTCTCGACGATCTCATCCTCCGCGACCGCGTGAACCGAGCCGCCGGAGGCGCGCGCCGTCGCGACGGCGAGATCGCCGTCGGCGGGACTGCCGATCGCGAGCGAACGCGCGATCGTGTTCGGCCGGATGGGCTTCACCTTCGTGCCGTTGGCGAACGACGTAGCAACCGGCGAGCACCCCTCCGCCTGTCCGCCGATCAGGCGCGGCGTCGTGCCGTCGACGAGGCCGAGCTCAAGCAGCTCGCCGAAGCCCTGATGCACCTTCGAGAACATCGCCCCCGACGCGATCGGCGCGACGACGACATCGGGCAGCTCCCAGCCGAGCTGCTCGGCGATCTCGAACCCGAGCGTCTTCGAGCCCTCGGCGTAGTACGCGCGAAGCCCCACGTTCACGAATGCCCAGTCGAGCTCGAACGACAACTCGACCGTCAACCGCGAGCAGTCGTCATAGCTCCCTTCGACGGCGAAGATCTTTGCGCCGTACACCGCTGTGGCGATCAGCTTCTCCGGCTCGAGATCGGCGGGACACAACACGACCGCCTCGAGCCCTTCCGCCGCAGCACGAGCGGCGACGGCGTTTGCGAGGTTGCCCGTCGACGAGCAGGCGATCGTCGTACGGCCCAGCTCGATCGCCTTTGCGGCTGCAACCGCGACGACGCGGTCCTTGAACGAGTGTGTCGGGTTCGCGGTGTCGAGCTTCAGCCAGAGCTCGCCGACGCCGAGCGCCTCCTCAAGCCGGCGGGCGCGGATGAGCGGCGTCCACCCGGCCGGAAGCCGTTCCTCGACAGGCGGGGCGACCGGCAGCAGCGGTGCGTACCGCCAAATCGACTGCGGTCCTGCCGCGATCGACTCGCGGGTGACGGTCCGGCGCTGCTCGTCGCGGTCGTAGACCGGATCGAGCGGACCAAAGCAGCGGGCACAGACCCCGATCGGGTCGAGGGGGAATTGGGTCTCACAGACCCTGCAGCGAAGTGCGGTGGCGGGCACTAGTCCTTCTCCTTTCGTCCATCACTCGACATCCTCCGAACCGCAGTAGGCGGAACGGCCGGGATTGGCACCACGCCTGTTTCAGCAGGTTGCCGAGGCTTCAAAGGGCCGGTTCCCTCAGCCTCTCTCGATGTGGAGCGGGACGGGCCCGTCTCCTCGGTCGCACTATACAAAAGAAAGCTCACCTCAGGACGGCTCCTTCGGAGGCCGATGAAACGCCGGCCGCGTAGCGCGCGAAAACGCCCTTCGTGTAGCGGGGCGGCGGCACCACGACATCGGCAAGCCGCGCCACGATCTCGTCGTCGGAGAGCAGAAGGCGGAGCTCGCGTGCCTCGACGTCGAGCTCGATCGTGTCGCCGTCCCGCACCGCAGCAATCGGCCCACCGTGAGCCGCCTCGGGCGCGACGTGGCCGACCATCAACCCGTGGGTCGCGCCGGAGAAGCGTCCGTCGGTGATCAGCGCGACCTCGTCGCCGAGGCCTTCCCCGACGATCGCGGCGGTGACGTGGAGCATCTCGCGCATCCCCGGGCCGCCGGCAGGCCCTTCGTAACGGATCACGATCACGTCGCCGGCGCGGAGGCTGCGTGCCTTCACCGCAGCGAAGCAGCCCTCCTCCGACTCGAACACGCGCGCAGGACCGCGGTGGAAAAGACGTTCATGACCGGCGAGCTTGACGACGCAGCCGTCCGGCGCGAGGTTGCCGCGCAGAATCGCGAGCCCACCCGTCGCCTTCAACGGCGTCTCGATCGGGACGACGACCTGCTGGCCCGGCGTCTCGACGACTGCGGTCGCGACTTCGGCCAGCGAGCGACCGTCGACGTTCGGAGCGTCACCGTGCACGAGCCCTGCCTTCAGCAGCTCGCGCGCGACGAGTGCGACGCCGCCCGCGGCGTGCAAGTCGGTTGCGACAAAGCGCCCACCTGGCTTGATGTCCGCGACGATCGGAGTGCGTGAGGCGATGCGGTCGAACTCGTCGATCGTCAGGTCGATCCCGAGCTCGTACGCGATCGCGAGCAGGTGCAGGACGCCGTTCGTCGAGCCGCCGGTCGCTGCGATGGCGGTGATTGCATTCTCGATCGCGTCACGGGTGATCACCTGTGACGGGCGCGTGTCGTCGCGAACGAGCTTCATCGCGATGCGTCCGGCTTCGAAGGCGGCGTCGTGCTTCGCAGGATCTGTCGCGGGCACGTCGTTCAGCCCGGCCGGGCTGATGCCGAGGAACTCGAGCACCGTCGCCATCGTGTTCGCCGTGAACTGTCCGCCGCACGCGCCGGCTCCCGGGCACGCAACGCCCTCGAGCTCGTGTACGTCGGCATTGCTCATCGTTCCGGCGGCGGCAGCGCCGACCGCTTCGAAGACGTCCTGGATCGTGACGTCGCGGTCGCGGAACCGACCCGGCGCGATCGAGCCGTTGTAAAGCACAAGCCCCGGCAGGTCGAGACGCGCGAGCGCCATGACCGCGGCCGGAATCGTCTTGTCGCAGCCGACGAGACAGACGAGACCGTCGAGCAAGTGTCCCCGCGCGACGAGCTCGATCGAGTCCGCAATCGTCTCGCGCGACACGAGCGACGCCCGCATTCCCTCGGTCCCCATCGAGACGCCGTCCGAGATCGCGATCGTGTTGAACTCGACCGGCGTGCCGCCCGATTCGATGATCCCGCGGCGCACGTGGCGCGCAAGCTCGCGCTGGTTCCAGTTGCACGGCATCGTCTCGATCCAACTCGTCGCGATGCCGACGAGCGGGCGCGAGAGCGCGTCGTCGTCCATGCCGATGCCCTTGAGCATTGCGCGGGCGGCGGCGCGGTCGACGCCGTCAGTGAGCGCTGCGCTGTGACGCTTCGCGGGGTCGGACGGACGTGCGTAGGGATCGCTCATACGGCGCCGGCTCCTGTCGTCGTGACTGCCAGATGAAGAACGTCGTGGTCGGGGAAGCGCTCTGCGAGCTCCGCGACGGTCGCCGCCACGCGCTCCCTCTCGGCCCAGACGATCACGGTCGGGCCCGAGCCGGACAGCGTGGCGCCGAGAGATCCGGCCGGCGGATCGCTGCGGATTGCGGCGAGATGCGGCGCGTGCGCGGCGCGGTACGGCTCGTGCAGCTTGTCCTCCGTGCTCGCCGCGAACAGCAGCGCGTTGCCGGAGGCGAGTGCGGCACCGAGCAGCGTGGCGTGGATAGCGCTGAAGACGGCGTCGGCGTGCGGCACCGCCTGCGGCAGCGATGCGCGCGCTTCCGCCGTCTTCATGCGCTCCTGTGGAATGACGGCGATCGCAGCTGCGGGAACGTCGTCCGCCACGCGCGCGATGTGCCCGTCCCAGGTGAGGCAGACGCCGCCGACGAGTGCGGCCGCGAGATTGTCCGAGTGCCCTTCGAAGGGGAGGCCTGCCGCAAGCAGCTCGTCGGCGTCGGGCTCCTTCCCTGCGGCGATCGCTCCGGCGACCAGCCCGAGCGCGACGACCGCCGCGCTCGAGCCGAGCCCGCGCTCGCGCGGGATGCGGTCGGTGAACGTGAACGACCGGCCCTCGGGTGACGCGTAGCGCGAGAACGCCTGGATCGCGAGGTGCGACGCGTCGACCGGCTCTCCGTTCGCCTCGCCGACGGTCAACTCGTTCCAGAGGTCGAGCGCGACGGCGGCGACGTCGAAGCCGGCGCCGATGTTCGCGCTCGTCGCCGGTGCGCGGACGCGGATCGTCATGGCACGAGCCTCATGACCGCGTCCGGGTCCTTCAGCCCGTGGCCCGTGACGACGCAGACGACGCGCTCGCCCGCGTTCGCCGCGCCGCGCGCCAGGGCGGCGATGCCCGCCGCGGACGCGGGCTCGCAGAAGATGCCCTCCTCGCTGCCGAGCAGGCGCCACGCCGCGATCAGCTCGTCGTCGCCCACCGTGACGATCGAGCCGCCGCAGCGTTCGACGATCCCTGCGACCTCTGCACGGTGGTTCGGGCTGACGATGCGAATTGCCGATGCGACCGTGTCGGCGCGCCGCTCCGCCTCCGTCGGGTGGAAGCGCGGCAGCCGGTCGGCAACCTCGAGGAAGCCGCGCGCGTAGGCCTTCGAGTTGCCGCCGCCGCCGTACGGGAGCACGAGCACGTCCGGCACGCCGCCGAGCTGCTCCACGATCTCGTGCGCCGCGGTCTTCTGGCCCTCGATGCGGTCGTCGTTCGTGGAGTTGACGTGGACGACGCCGTCGACGGCGAGTCGCGCGGCCTCGTCGTAGGCGTCGCCGAACGTGCCGTCGACCTCGACGATGCGGCCGCCGACGGCGCGCACCTGCACGAGCTTCGAGCTCGCTGCGGCCCCGCCGGCGACGATGATGATCGCGTCGATGCCGGCGCGTGCTGCGTATGCGGCCGCCGACGCAGCGGTGTTGCCGGTCGACGCGCAGATCACGCCGGTCGCTCCCGCCTCGACCGCGCGCGTGACGGCGACGCTCATCCCCCGGTCCTTGAACGAGCCGGTCGGATTCGCGCCCTCCCACTTGATCCAGAGGTCGACTCCGAAGCGCTCGGACAGGCGCGGCGCCTGTAGCAGCGGCGTGTTCCCTTCGCCGAGCGTGATCGTCACAGCGGGCGCTCCGTGATCACCGGCGCGACGAAGGGGCGGCCGATCACCTCGGGCAGCGCGGCGATCTCCGCCAGCGCAGCGGTGACGGCGCCGTACGACGCTTCGTGCAGCACGAGCTCGAGCGCGGCCTGCCCGTCGTGGAGACGCTGGACGAGCTGTGCGATCGAGACGTTGTGCGCCGCGAGCCGGCTCGCCGCATGGGCGAGCACACCCGGCCGGTCGGCGACGTCGAGATGCGCGTAGAACGGCGAGCGCCACTCGCCCGCCGGCAGCTTGTCGAGCTCGCGCCAGCACGCATCGTTCTGGAGGAAGCCCGTGCCTGCGGTGCCGACGACGCTGACGAGGTCGGCGACGACCGCGGACGCGGTCTCGATCCCGCCCGCGCCCGGGCCTTCGAGCGTGATCTCGCGGATCGCGTCGCCCTGGATCATCACGGCGTTGAACGCGCCGTCCACCGCGGCGAGCGGATGCGACCGCGCGACGAGCGCAGGCTGCACGCGGACGTCCACCTGCTCGTCCACGAGGCTCGCGATACCGACGAGGCGCACGACCATGCCGAGACCGTCCGCCGCCGCGACGTGCACCGGCTCGATCTCGGTGATGCCGCGGGTGTCGACGTCCGAGAGCGCGACGCGCGAGCCGAACGCCACCGTGGCGAGGATCGCCATCTTGGCGGCCGCGTCGGCACCGTTCACGTCGTCGGTCGGATCCGCCTCCGCGTAGCCCAGCGTCTGCGCCTCGGCGAGTGCCTCCGCATACGAGCCGCCGTGCTCCATGCGCGAGAGGATGAAGTTCGTCGTGCCGTTGACGATCCCGAGGACACGGTGCACGTTCGAGACGACGAGCGACTCGCGCAACACCTTCACGACCGGGATCGCGGCGCACACCGACGCCTCGAACCGCAGCTGCACGCCGGCCGCCGACGCGATCGCGAACAGGTCGGCGCCCTCTCGCGCGACGAGCTGCTTGTTCGCGGTCACGACGGACTTGCCGGCGCGGAGAAGCTCGCGGACGTATCCGCCTGCCGGATCCAGCCCGCCCATCACCTCCGCAACGACACGAATCGAAGGGTCGTCGCGAACCGCGGCGAAGTCGGTCGTCAGGACGCCGTCGGCGGGTGCGAAGGAGCGCTCCTTCGCGGCGTCGCGGACGAGCGCGCGGACGATCCGCAACCGGTGGCCCGTGGCCCGCTCGATCTCTTCGGCGCTCTCGACGAGCAGGCGGTTGACCGAGGCGCCGACCGTGCCGTAGCCGAGCAGGGCGACGCCGACGTCAACCGACGCCATGTGCCTCCGCACCGAGCAGGCCTTCGATCCCTGCGAGCTCCCGCAGCTCCTTGCCGACCCGCTCGAGCTCGGCGGCGCGCTGCTGGCCCTCTGCGCGCAGCTGCTTGAACTTCGGGCGGCCGGCCTCGTCGTCGCCGAAGAGCTCCTTCGCGAACGCGCCGCTGCGGATCTCCTCGAGGATCTCCTTCAGCCGCGCCCGGGTGCCGTCGTCGACGACGCGCGTGCCGCGCGAGAGGTCGCCGTACTCCGCGACGTCGGAGATCGAGTAGCGCATGTACTCGAAGCCGCCCTCGTAGAGCAGGTCGACGATCAGCTTCAGCTCGTTCAGGCACTCGTAGTACGCGATCTCCGGCTGGTAGCCCGCCTCGACGAGCGTGTCGAAGCCGGCCTGCACGAGCGCAGGGACGCCGCCGCAGAGCACGGCCTGCTCGCCGAAGAGATCGCTCTCCGTCTCCTCTGCGAACGTCGTCTCGAGGAGGCCGACCCGGCCGCAGCCGATGCCGACGCCGTAGGCGAGCGCGAGCTGCAACGCGCGGCCGCTCGCGTCCTGCGCGACGGCGACGAGGCCCGGCGTGCCGGCGCCCGAGACGTAGAGCTCGCGCACGCGGTGACCCGGCGCCTTCGGGGCGACCATGATCACGTCGTGGCCCTCCGGCGGTGCGATGCGGCCGAAGTGGATGTTCAGGCCGTGCGCGAAGAGCAGCGCGGCTCCCGGCTCGAGGTTGGGCGCAACGTCGTTGTCCCAGACCTCTTTCTGCAGATGGTCGGGGACGAGAATGGCGACGACCTGCGCTCCCTGCACGGCCTCGGCGACCGTGCCGACCTTCAGGCCTGCCTCCTCTGCCGCCGCGCGGGACTTGCTGTCCTCGCGCAGTCCGACGTGCACGTCGACGCCGGAGTCGTGCAGGTTGAGCGCGTGCGCATGCCCCTGGCTGCCGTAGCCGACGACGGCGACCTTGCCGTCGAGGAGGTCGAGATCGCCGTCGCGATGAATCGTTGCCATTGAGTTGAGCTCCTTAGGAGTTGAGTGAGACAGTTGAGTGAGTTAGACGAGAGCCTGCGCGGGCGACTTGCCCTTGGGGCCGCGGGTCGCGCGTGTGAGGCCGATGCGCCCGGTGCGCACGAGCTCCTGCAGGCCGTGCGGACGGACGAGCTCCTCGAACGAGTCGACGTCCTCCGGCGAGCCGGTGAGCTCGAAGACGATCGCGTCCGGGCCGAGGTCGGCGATGCGTGCGTTGAAGACCTCGCCGAGCGCCATCAGCTCGGCCCGCGCGCTCGGCGGCGCCGTGACCTTGAGCAGCGCGAGCTCGCGCTCGAGCGACTCGCCGGCGACGAGCTCCGTCACGCGGAGCACGTTCACGAGCTTGTTGAGCTGCTTCTCGATCTGCTCGAGCGAGTGCGTCTCGGCGTCGACGCGCAGCGTGATGCGCGACACGTCGTGCCGCTCGGTCTCGCCCACGGCGAGGCTCTCGATGTTGTAGCCGCGCCGCGCGAACATCGCCGTCACCCGCATCAGCGCGCCCGGCTTGTTCTCGACGAGGACGGAGAT
>JANMWV010000363.1:0-4237 GCA_031394165.1 Actinomycetes bacterium | reverse complement strand
CCTTGATGTAGCCGTAGCCGCCGAAGACCTGCACCGCGTCGGTGGCGACCTTCATCGCCGTGTCGGCGGCGAAGCGCTTGGCGAACGAGGAGTAGAGCGTCGCCTTGCGGCCGTAGCCCAGGTCGAGCATCCACGCGGCCTGCCAGGTGAGCAGGCGGGAGGCCTCGATCTCCGTCGCCATGTCGGCGATCATGAAGTTGACGCCCTGATGCATCGCGATCGGCACGTCGAACGTGACACGTTCCTTCGCGTAGGCGACCGCGTGCTCGTAGGCAGCCTGCGCGACGCCGACGGCGCCGATCGCCGTGCCGGGACGCGTGAAGTCGAGGGTCGCCATCGCGATCTTGAAGCCGTCGCCCTCCTCGCCGATGCGGTTCTCCACGGGAATGCGCACGTCCTGGAGCGCGAAGGCCGACGTGTCGGTCGACCGCTGGCCCATCTTGTCCATGTGCGACTCGATCGTCACGCCCGGCGTGTCCATCGGGACGATGAAGGCCGACATGCCCTTCCCGCCGCCCCGCGGGTCCGTCTTCGCGAACACGACCGTCCAGGCGGCGTAGCCGGCGTTCGTGATGAAGGTCTTCGAGCCGTTGAGGACGTACTCGTCGCCCTCGCGCACGGCAGTCGTCTTCAGCGACGCGACGTCGGAGCCCGCGCCGGGCTCCGAGAGCCCAAACGAGCAGAGGATCGGCTCCTCGATCAGCGGACGCAGCCACTTCTCCTTCTGCTCCTCGCTGCCCGCCAGGACGACGGGACCGGAGCCCAACCCGTTGGCAGAGATGGACGTGCCGATGCCGGAGCAGCCCCAGTAGAGCTCCTCGCCGACGAGCATCCCGTCGAAGCAGCCGAGGCCGAGGCCGCCGTGCTCCTCGGGGACGTGGAGGTTCATCAGGCCGAGCTCGTGCGCCTTCGCGATCACGTCGGCCGGGTGCTGCATCTTCTCGTCGTACTCGCGCTCCTTGGGCCGAATCTCGCCGGCGGCGAAGTCGCGTGCGAGCTCGCGCAGCGCCTTCTGCTCGTTGGTCAGCGCAAAGGAGACCCCCGTCGCCACGCCTTCCTCGATCGTCGCCATCGTCGCCTCCGTCAGAAACTTGATTGACTCGTCAGTCAAAGTCTAGCGGGCCGCCTGACCCCGTCAACTCGAGCTCCGGGGCCGGTACCGGCTGGCGCCGGCTGAGCGCGACCGCGCCGACCAGCACGAGCACGAAGGCGGCGACGCGCGCAGCGCCGCGCCAGCCCCCCGGCACGGACTCGCCGAAGAGCACGGTGCCGGCGACGATCGGCAGCGCGTTCGTCCAGAGCACGGCGAGCCCGGCGGTGGCGAGGCGCCCGCCTCGCTGGAACGCGAGCTGCATGCACGCGAAGGCGAGCCCGTGGCAGGCGAGCAGCGCCGGCACGAACAGCAGCCGCGCCCCGCCTCCGAACGCGGCCTTCGTCCCGACGTCGCCGGCGGCGTACAGCACGCCCGCCGCCGTGCCGAGGCCGGCGCCCGGGGGCAGCACCCGCGCCACCGTTGCTGCGACGGCCGCGGACGCGAGCATCCAGGCGATCACGAGCCGGCTACTCCCGTGCAGGGACTGCGTGTGCGAGCCGAGCGACAGGCCGAGCAGGAGGAGCCCGACGAGCGCGGCGCTCACGCCGACGCGCTCGGCGCCGGTGAGGCGCTCGCCGCCGATCGCGAGCACGGCGATGCCTGCGGCCGAGGCAGCCTGGACGAGCGAGAGCGGCGCGAGCGAGAGCGCGGCAACGTAGAAGCCCCAGCCGCCGATGCCCGCGAAGAAGCCGACCGCCCAGCGCCCGCTGCGGAACAGGAGCAGGAGCGAGTGCAGCGGCCTGCGGAGCGTCAGCGGTGGCAGCGCAGCCGCGGACGCGTGTTGCAGCGCGTAGCCGCCGTTGATCGCGGCGGCGGACGCGAGGCCGAGCAGGAGGCCGAGCGCGGTCACTGGAACGGGAGATACGCCTCGGCGGCGAGCGCCGCAAGCCCGATGCGCGGCAGGTCACGGCGGCGCTCGTAGACGAGGAAACGCGGCTCCCACTCCGGAGCGAACTTCCGGTTGAAGAGCAGGAGGTTGTCGAGCTGGAACCAGCCCTTCAGCCGGCGCAACGTCGCCGCCTCGACGCGCTGCCACGGCCGCAGCTCGGCGCCAGGCGCGAGCAGCGCAGCGAACGGCGCGAAGTTGAGCGACACGCGTGCGAGCTCGTGCTCGCGCGCCCACGCGATCGAGTCGCAGATCAGCCACTCCGTGAAGCCGTTCGGCACGTCGGGCAGGCGTGGCATCGACGACAGCGAGAGCGCCGATCCCGCGCGGGACAGACAGAAGTGCAGGTAGCCGTGCGCACGGCCTGCCGCGTCGAAGCCGACGACGAACACCGAGTCCTCGTCGCCGAGCCGGAAGAGCGAGTCCATGGCCATAACCCAACCACGTTCGGGAGCGGTACCGCGCCAGATGCGAGCGATCTCCTCGAGCTCCGTGCGCAGCTGCGGCTCGAGCTCGCCCGAGCAGAGCACGCGGGTCGAATAGCCCGCGTGCTCCAGCCGGTGCACCGACTGCCGGACCTTGCGGATCGCGCGCCCCTCCAGCGAGAACGCCGCGGTCGCGACCACCGCCTCGTCGCCGTGGTACAGGGACCGCAGCCCGAGCGCGCGGTAGAGCTCGAGGCATTCCTCCGAGACGCCGAGCACGGCCACGCGCCACCCGCGCGCGTGGGCGAACTCGCGAAAGCTCCGCACGAGCCCCTCGCGCTGCTCCGCCGGACCGATCGGATCGCCCGCGACGATCGCGACGCCGCCGACGACGCGGTACGCGAGGAACGCGGAGTGGTCGGCGTCGAAGTAGTACGACTTGTCGGCGCGCAGCGCGAAGGGTGCAAGCGTGTCCGCGCCCCACGTCCCCACGAGCGCGTGCGCGAGCTCGAGCTCGCCGTGCTCGCGCAACAGTCTGTACCGCCACGGAGCGAGCCACTCCACGAGCACGAACACGGCGGAACCGAAACCGAGCAGGAAGATCGAGATCGGCAACCAGTCGGCGACGGGGCCGCTGAGGTGGTCCTCGCCGCGGAAGCTGAGTCCCGCGAGCGCCCGCCCGACGACTTCGAGCGAGAACGAGAACGTGAACGGTGTATCCGCCATCACGCGGTTGATCCACAGCGTCGCGACGCCGTAGAGGACGATGCCCGTGGCGAGCAGGCCGGCGTGGAGCAGCACACGCGGACGCGCCTTGGGGTCGCCGCGCATCGTGAACGCGCTGCGGCGGGCGAGCAGCGCGACGACCACGATTCCCGTGACGATCGCGCCGTCGTCGAACCGGCGCTCGAGGTGCAATGCGAAGAGCACGGTCAGCAGGGCCACGGCGATCTGCCAGGCGCGCCGGTTTCCACGCGCGAGGCTGCGCGCCGTGACGACGAGCGCCACCGCAAGTGGAGCGACGAGCGCCTTCGTGATGCCGTGCGCATGCGCCGCGTCGACGGCGGTCACGAGCGACGCGCGGTGCTCGGGAAACGCCGCGTCGAAGAGCGCGAGCAGTCCGACGAAGGCGACGAGCCAGGCGAGCACCGTGCGTGAGCGCACGCCGGCCGAGTGGCCCCGGCGCCCGAAGATCGCGCCGGCGATGCCGGCGAGCGCGGCCGGGATCGCGACCGCCCGCTCGGCAGCCGCCGCGTGGAACGCCTCGTGCGCCGGAATCTGCCGGACGATGAGAATCGAGACGCCGTTCAGCGCGTAGTGCCAGCCGACGAGGCCGGTCGCGAGCAGAAGCCCCGCGGTGAGCCGCTCGGCTCCCGCCCACGCGGCGATCAGCGCGAGCAGCACTGCAGCGATCGCCCAGACTCCGAGAAAGAGCAGCAACGGCACGCTCGCCTTGTGCGAGAGCTCGTCGAGCGCGAGTGCGTCGCGCATGAGCGGACCGGGAAGCGAAGTGTGTGCACGCGCGATGTACAGCCACCCGGTCGCGGCGACGAGGACCGCGAGCGAGAGCACGAGCGCCGTGACCGTGCGGACGGCCCTAGCCATGACCGAGGCCGAGCTTCGCCGCGGCCGCGAGATAGGCCGGGCGCGCCAGGTTGCGCCAGATGCCCCACGTGTGCCCGCCGAAGACCTCGAAGTAGCGGTGCGCGATGCCGGCGCGCGTGAGCTCGCGCGCGAACGCGGCGTTCTGCCGGCGGAAGCGGTCGGTCGAGCCCGAGTAGAACCAGAAGTACGTCTGCTGCCTGCGCAGCAGCGGTGCAACCCGCCGCAGCA
>JANMWV010000358.1:0-9280 GCA_031394165.1 Actinomycetes bacterium | reverse complement strand
CTTCACCGGGCGCTACCTGCAGCACGTGCTCCCCGAGCGCGCCGTCGCCGCGACACCGAAGCCGATCCCGACGCGGCGGCGAGCTGTAGGGAAGGCCGCCTAGAGCACCGCTTGGGTCTGCGTGACGCGGGCGAGCAGCTTGCCGTCGTCGTCGCGCAACTCGGTGTCGACGACGATCGTGCGCTTGCCCTTGTGCAGCAAGGTGCTCACGGCGTGCACGTGACCGCCGCGCAGCGGCGCGAAGAAGTTCGTCTTCGACTCGATGGTCGCCGTGCCGCCCGCGTCCGCGGGGAGGTTGAGGAACGCGAGAAAGCCGCCTGCCGAGTCGGCGAGGCCCATCAGCGCGCCGCCGTGCAACGTGCCGCCCGCCGTGCACTTGTCCGCAGCCCACGCGAGCCGGGCGCGCACTTCCTCCGGGGAGGCGGAGACGATCTCCATCCCGAGAAACCCCGTGTACGGTGCCGCCGCCGCGACCTGCGCGGTGAGCTGGGGATCGGCCTGCTCCACGGCGTGAGGCTACCCTGCCCGGCATGAGCACCGAGGCGGCAGCGGAGACGACGCTCGAGCGGAGTTGGTGGCTGCGGGCGCCGACGGTGCTCGGCGCGCCGACCGCCGTGTTCGCTCTGCTGCGCGACGAGTCGCACGCGGCAGTAGAGGCCCGGCAGGAGCCGCTGACCGCGATCGCCGGCCTTGCGGGCATCGCGGGCGTGCTCGGCACACCCGTGGCGCGGCATCTGCTGAACGACGCATCGATGTCGGTCGCATTGATTCCCGTGTGGGCGTTCATCGGCGGCGTCGTCTACGCGCTCCTCGTCTACTGGCTCGGCGGCGGCCTCCTCTCGCGCGCGTCTCGGCGCCTCGGCGGGCTCGGCTCGTGGCGGCGGTCGCGGCACGTGCTCGCGCTCGCGGCGACGCCGCTCGCGCTCTCGCTCGTCACGCTCTGGCCTGTGCGGATCCTCGTGTACGGCGAGGATCTCTTCCGCACGGGCGGCAACGACTACGGTCGTGGCGACGCGATCTTCGGCGCGTTCTTCCTCGGTTCGCTCGCCTGGAGCGGGTTGCTGCTCGTGATCGGCGTCCGCGCCGTGCACGGGTGGACGTGGGCGCGCGCGGCCGGCGCAGTCGCGCTGGCGGCCGCTTTCCCGGCGCTGCTCGTGCTCGCGACGTCGCTCTAGCGGATCCTCCTAGCCTGGCGCCTTCGTCTCGAACGCCGCGCGCTCGTCGTCCGGCATCGCGTATGTGTGCTGCTCCTCCGGGAACGCGCCGCTTCGCACTTCCTCGGCGTAGCGGCCGAGCGCGTCGACGATCGCCTCCCCGAGATCGGCGTAGCGCTTCACGAAGCGCGGCGAATGGCCCTCGTAGTAGCCGAGCATGTCGTGCCACACGAGCACCTGCCCGTCGGTGTCCCCGCCGGCACCGATGCCGATCGTCGGCACGGCGAGTGCCTTCGAGACGGCGCGCGCGACCGGAGCCGGCACCGCCTCGAGCACCACCGCGAAGCAGCCGGCCTGCTGGAGGGCGAGCGCGTCGTCGACGAGCTGCTGCGCGCGGTCGGCCGTCCGGCCCTGCGCCTTGAAGCCGCCGAGCACGGTCGCCGTCTGCGGCGTGAGGCCAACGTGACCCATGACGGCGATGCCGGCCTCCGCGATCGCGCGTGCCCGCTCGATCGAAGTACCCGCGCGCTCGATCTTGACCGCGTCGGCGCCGCCTTCCTTGACGAGCCGCACGGCGTTTGCGACGGCCTGCTCGTTCGACGTCTCGTACGACCCGAACGGCATGTCGGCGACGACGAGCGGGCGCTCCGCACCGCGCGTCACCCACTGTGTCATCAGGACGATCTCGTCCAGCGTCACCGCGACCGTCGACTGGCGGCCGTGCATGACCATCCCCGAGGAGTCGCCGACGAGGATCACGTCGACGCCCGCAGCGTCGGCAAGCCGGCCGCTCGGAGCGTCGTACGCGGTGACCATGACGATCTTCTCGCCACGGCGCTTCATCTCCATCAGTTCCGGCAGAGGCAGCTTGCCGGCCGTCCACGACGCGTAGCGCGGTCGCTTGTCGCTCATGTGAGCTCTCCTTCGAGAATGACGTTGTCGATAAGCCGGGTCGCGCCGACGCGGGCGGCGGACGCGAGGATCGTCACGCCGTCGAGGTCGAGCACCTCGACGTAGTCCGGTGTGAGCCCGTTCAGCGCGGCGCGCGTGGCGGCGACTGCGTCGCCGCCGAGGCGGTGCGCCTCTGCGCCCTGGGCTAGTGCGTATGGGAGGGCGAGGGCACGGGAGCGTTCCTCAGGGGAGAGTCGCACGTTGCGCGACGAGAGCGCGTGGCCGTCGGCGTCGCGCACCGTCGGCAGCACGCGGATCTCGAGCGGCAGGTTCAGGTCGCGCACGACGCGGCGGATCACGGCGGCCTGCTGCGCGTCCTTCTGGCCGAAGTACGCACGGCGAGGACTCACGATGTTGAACAGCTTCACGCACACGGTGGCGACGCCGCGAAAGTGGTCCTTGCGCACCGCGCCTTCTGCGCCCGCGTCGTCGATGTCGACCCACGTCGCGAAGCCCGACGGGTAGATCTCGTCCGCGGCCGGGGCGAAGAGCACGTCGACGCCCGCCGCTTCCGCCAGCTCCGCGTCTCCCGCTGCGTCGCTGGGGTACGCGGCGAGGTCCGCCTCCTCGCCGAACTGGGCGGCGTTGACGAAGAGTGACGCGACGACGAGCTCGTTCTCGGCGCGCGCGGCAGCGAGGAGCGAGCGGTGGCCGTCGTGGAGCGCGCCCATCGTCGGCACGAGCCCGATCTCGCCCTTCAGCTCGGCGTGCAGCTCGGCGATCGTGCGGACGGTCTTCATGTCGCCAGCTCCAGGGTGCCGCCGGCGAGGGCCTCGTAGAGGTGCTCGAGCTCCGGGTGAGCTGCGCGGATCGCGGCGCGGTGCAACTCGACCGTGGCCCAGTCGCCGCGGGAGATCGGGCCGGTCAGCTCGAAGTTGTTCTCGATCGTCCGCCGCATCAGCGGCTCGAGCGCTTCCGGCGGCACGCCTGCGCTCTCGAAGAGCAGCGACGCCGCGCGCTGGAGGGTGACGAGATAGTTGGAGACGAAGACGGCGCCCGCGTGGTAGAGCGTCCGCGCCGAGTCGTCGAGCTCGAACGGGCGCAGGCCGAGCGTCTCGGCGAGCCAGACCGCCACCGCGCGCGCCTCGGCGGTCTCGGCGGTCACGGCCGCCCAGGCGCCGTCGAGCTGCTCGGGTCCGCGCGAGCGCGTGAACGTCTGCAGCGGATGCACGCTGAACCGGCGGACGTGCGGCTCGAGGGCCGCGAGGGGCGTGGCCCCGCTGACATGTGCAACGAGCGGTCCGAGGGTCAGACCCCGGGCCACGTCCGCGATCGCCGAGTCCGGAACGCACAGGAGCACGAGCTCTGGCTCGCCCGAAACGGTTCTGCCGGAGCGCACGGCGACGCCTCGCTCGCTGAGCCTCGCGGCTACAGCCGAGCCGACGCGGCCCGTGCCGATCACGTGGATTCGGTCGATCATGGTGGCTCCAGCTCCGAAGCGGATGCCGGGCAGGGCCACTCTACCTAGACGAGCGCGCCGGCCGGCAGTCGCGTCGCCACGACGCTCTCCGCCGCGGCGAGGCTCGGCGCGTGGCCGGTGACGGCCGCGATGAAGTCGTCGCGCTCGATCGCATAGAGGCGGAGCTCCTCCGCGGCCCGCACGGTCGCGGTGCGCGGCACGTCGCGCAGCAGCGCGATCTCGCCGAAGAAGTCGCCCGGGCCGAGCGCTTTCGGCGCCGCACCGTCGACGATCACCTCGGCCCGGCCCGACTCGATCACGTAGAAGCGGTCGCCGCGGTCGCCCTGGACGAAGACGGTCTCGCCTGCGGCGACGCTCAGAGCCGCCGCGCTCGCCGCGAGCCGCTCGAGCACGGGCTCCGGCAGCGGCGCGAAGATCGACACTGCGCGCAGCGACTCGAGCCCCCGCGGGATGCGTGCGCTCGCGTCGACGCGGCGGAGCGTCGGCCACGCAGGCAGCAGCAGAGCGGGCAGCACGGCGCCGACGACCACGAGCGTCGTCTTCGTCCCGAGCGACGCGACGATCGCCGGCGTGACGAGCGAGCCGACCGCGAGCGTCGCGAGCATCAGGCTCTCGAGCACGCCGAAGACGCGCGCGAGCACCTCATCGGCCGCGGTGCGCTGCATCAGGGTGATACCGGCCACATCGACGATCGTGTTGGCCATGCCGATGATCGCGAAGAGCAGGAGCACGAAGCCGAGGTTCGTCCAGACGGCGACCAGCACGAGCGGAGTCCCCCAGAGCAGCGCCCCGATCCCCAGGTCGCCTGCCAGCCGCTTGCGGCCGGCGAGCGCGGTGACCACCACCGCCCCGACGATGCCGCCCACGCCGACGGCGGCGTTCAGCCAGCCGACACCGGCGTTGCCGGCGTGCAACATCCGGATCGCGATCACGACGAGCAGCACCTCGAAGGCGCCGCAGACGAGGGTTTGCGCGCTCATCACGCCGACGACGACACGCAGCGCCGGATCGACGGCGATCGCGCGGAAGCCGCCGAGCAGCGCGGGCAGCATGCGCACGTCCTCCGCGCGACGCGCCGGCGCCGGATCTGGCGGGATCCGCACGAGATACGCCGCCGACCAGGCGAACGCAGTCGCCGTCACCGCGAACACGAGCGACGGCCCGCTGACCGCGAGCAGCACGCCGCCGAGCGCCGGTCCGGCGAACATGCCGACGCTCGAGATCGTGCTCATCGAGACGTTCGCCGCTGTGAGCTCCTCCGGCGTTCGGGCGAGCGAGGGCAGCAGCGCCTGTTGCGCCGGATGAAACGCCGTCGACACGACGGAGGTGGCGACCGCGAGCGCGTACACGGCGAGGGCGGGCCCGTGCACCGCGGCGAGCGCGCACATCCCGGCGAGCAGGCCGATCCGCGCGACGTCGGCCGTCAGCATCACGAGCCGCCGGGAGAAACGGTCGGCCGGCAGCGCGAGCCACGGCGCCAGCACTGCGGACAATCCCCAGCGCGCGAAGCAGATTGCCGCCAAGGCCTTCGCGCCGCCGGCGTCGTAGGCGTACACCGCGATCGCCACCGTGTAGGCCCAACTGCCGAGCGTCGAGCCCACCGCAGCCAGCTGGAGCCGCCTGAGCAGCGGGTTTGCGACCACCTGGGAGAGCGCCCGAAAGGCCTGGCTGAGCTGTTCCCGCGACCCCACCGCTGGAGAATGTCAGCGGCTGTTGTGTATTTGAAGAGGGGATGGGAAGATTCCGGCTCGGTCCCTCGTCTGGAGGGGGACGGCGCGAACCAGAGCGCACCCGGTTTCGACAAGGAGGGACCATGTCCGACGACGAGGCTCGCAAGGTCACAGCGCAGGAGGAAGCGACCGACGAGGTCGAGGGCCATCTCCGCCGCGCGAACGAAGAGGCCGGCGACGAGGCCGCAGGCGACGACGTCGAGGCGCACGGCCGCGCGACCGATCCGGACGACCACCGGAGCGCGCAGCGCCCGACCTAACACCGTTCCAGGATTGAACGAAGAGTCCGGGACCCTCCCGGGCTCTTCGTGTTCTTACCGGAGCAGGCGCTCGAGCGCCGCGAGCAACTGGAGCCCGGCGGCGCGCCTGTCGTCGTCCGCGTGCTCGAGGGTCGCGGCGATGCGCGCCAGCGCCCCGAGCTCGCCGTCACCGTCGAGCGCTGTCTGCGCGCGCCGGCCCCGCTGGAGGAGATCGAGCGCGACGGCCGCCTGGTTCGCAAAGAGGCCGAGCAGGTTCATCTCCGCGAGCGTGAACTTCGAGTCGGCAGGCCGGTCGAGCACCTCGAGCACGCCGAGCGACCGCTCCTCGACGAGCAGCGGCACCGCCATGATTCCGCGAGGCACGTAGCCGGTCGACTCCGCGGCCTCGCGGGAGAACCGCGTGTCGGCGGTCAGGTCGTCGACGACGAGCGGCTGGCGCGTCGTCAGCACCCAGCCGGCGACGCCCGTGCTCGAGGGGAAGCGCCTGCCGACGAGCGCGCCCGCGCCCTCCCCGGCCACCGCCTCGAAGACGAGCTCGTCCGCCTCCTCGTCGAGCAGGAAGACCGACGCAGCCTTGGCGTGGAAGATCGCGCGCGCGACCTCGACCGTCGCCTGCAGCAGCGACCGGTACGACTCCTCCGCGCCGAGCACGCCGGCCGCGACCGCTGCGCGGAGGTCGCTCACTCGCCACCCCCGACGTTCGTCGAGGTCAGATGGAACACGCTCTTCAGCTGGAACGGCGTCAGCTCTGGGTGCTTGCCCATCACGAGGGCCGCGAGGCCGGCGATGTGCGGCGTCGCGAAGCTGTTGCCCGTGCAGCGCAACGTGCCGCCGCCGAGCCAGGCGACCTCGACGTTGAGGCCGCGCGCGAAGAACTCCACCGGCGGGTTCGGGTTGGAGTAGTACGCATACGGGTCGTCGTCCTCGTGGCTCCCCACGGAGAGGACGCTCGCGAAACGCCAGGGGAAGCTCTCCACCGGCATGTTGTGCGCCGCTGCGACGACCATCGTGCGCCGGAAATACGCACGGTCGGCGAGCTCGTGGAGCAGCTCGACGTACTGCTTCTTCGTCGTCGAGAGGCTCATGTTGACGACATCGAATCCCTCCTCGATCGCCCAGCGCAGGCCGGCGAGCATCACGGCGCCGCTCCCGGTGTAGCCCGAGCCGAGCACGCGCACGCTCGTCAGCTCGCACTCGGGCGCGAGGGCACGAATGATTCCGGCGCACGCCGTCCCGTGGCCGCACAGGTCGCCCGACTCGTCGTCGGCGATCGTCACCTCGTCGCCATCCTTCGTCACCGCGACCGACCGCTGCACCTCGCCGACGAGCGGATGGTCGAGCTCGACGCCGCTGTCCAGCACACAGACGCGGACGCCGGCGCCCGCTGCACCGCCCCAGGCCCACTCGCGCGTCATGTGCTCCGGCCAGCTGGAAGGGAGGTTCGGACCCGCCCCCGCGGCGGTCGAGAGACTCCAGGCCGGGAGGTCCTCGTCCGTCTCGTGCGCGATCACCGACACGGTCCGATCCTACGACAGCGGCCGCGGCAGGCGTATTCTCCGGCGGTGGAAGCCGCCACCACGGACGCCCAGCTCGTCTCCCGTTGCCGCGACGGCGACGAGGCCGCCTGGAACGAGCTCGTCGAGCGTTTCTCGCGGTACGTGTACGCGATCGCGGTGCAGGCGTTCCGCCTGTCTCCCCACGACGCCGAAGACGTCTTCCAGGAGGTCTTCGCCCGGGTCTACGAGCAGCTGGCGCGCCTGCGCAACGATGAGGCGATCCGCCCCTGGATCGGGCAGCTCACTCGCCGGCTCTGCATCGACCGGCTGCGGGCCGGAGGCCGAGAGGGGCCGGTCGACCCGAGCGACCTCGAGCTCGAGGAGGTCGACGAGACGCTCGGCCGGCTCGACGAGGCGATGACCGTCCAGGCGGGTCTCGACGCCGTCGGCGACGCCTGCCGCGAGATCCTCGACCGCTTCTTCTGCCGCGACGAGAGCTATCGCGCGATCGGCGAGGCGCTCGACCTGCCGGCCGGGACGATCGCCAGCCGGATCTCGCGCTGCCTGTCGAAGCTGCGCGTCCAACTGGAGGGAAGATCCTGACGGGCTCGCCCGTCTAGTACCACGATGACCGGCTACGACGAAGAGCAGATTGCAGCGCTCCTGAGGTTGCTTCCCGCGCCGCCCGAGAGTTGGGTCAAGGCGGCACAGGAGCTCCCTCGCGCCCGCGTGGAGATTGGGGAGATCGTCGCGCGCTCCGAGGCGGACGCTGTCTTTCGCGCAGCGCTCGTAGCCGATCTCGAAGCCGCGTTGGCGGCCGAGGGGTACAAGGCGACTCCCTCCGTTGTCGCCGCCTTGCGGCTCCGCCTACGGGCGGACTGACGCACCCGGCAGCACCGCCCAGCGGCAGGCGGCGCCATCGGGGAGAATCGCCCGGTGGCGTCGCCGTCGTTTCTCGATCTGACTGCAGCCGAGCTGCTGGACGAGCTCGCCGGGCCCGTGGCGCCCGGTGGCGGCTCGGCGCTCGCGTTCACGGTGGCGATGGCGGCGGCCGTCGTCCGCATGGCGGCGCGCGCGTCGACGGAGTCGTGGGACGAGGCGGCAGGAGTTGCCGCGCAGGCGGACGTGTTGCGTGCGCGGGCCGCGCCGCTCGCACAGGTCGACGCCGATGCGTACGACCGCGCGCTCGCCGTGCGCGACGGCGCCGCATCGCTCCCGGCAGACAAGCGCGACTGGGAGATCGGCAAGGCGTTCGCCGACGCGGCCGAAGCGCCGCTCGAGATCGCGCGGGCTGCCGCCGATGTCGCGGAGCTCGCCGCCTGGGTCGCTGCCTCGGGCGAGCCGCGTGTGCGCGCCGACGCGATCGCCGCTGCGACGCTCGCCGCCGCCGCCGCGCGCGCTGCGGTGACGCTCGTCGAAGTGAACCTGACGGCGCTCGCGGGCGACCCGCGGGTCGTCAAGGCCGAGGGTCTGGCTCGGGCCGCGGAAGACGCGGCGTCGCGGGCTACCCTGCGCGCGTGATCCGTCCCGTCCTCGTTGCGCTCTGCGCCGTCGTCGTCACCGGCGCTGCTGCCGCCGGGGTCGGTGCCGCGCCGCCGCCGCAGCTGCTCCAGCCGGCGTCGCTGCACGCGAAGGCGCCGGCGACCTACCGCGTCGCGTTCAAGACGACGAAGGGGACGTTCGTCGTGACCGTGCACAGGGCATGGGCGCCGCGCGGCGCCGACCGCGTCTACAACCACGTGCGCGCACGCTTCTTCGACGGCGTCACCTTCTTCCGCGTCGTGCAGGGCTTCGTCGTCCAGTTCGGGATCAGCCCCGATCCGGCGGTGTCGAAGGCATGGCAGAACGCGACGATCAAGGACGACCCCGTGAAGGGCTCCAACACGCCCGGCACGATCACGTTCGCCGACGCCGGCCCCGACACCCGCACGACGCAGGTATTCGTGAATCTCGGCAGCAACGCGTCGCTCGACGGGCAGGGCTTCTCGCGCTTCGGACGCGTGACGAGCGGCATGAGCGTCGTCACTCAGCTGTACGGCGGCTACGGCGACCAGCCCACCGGCGAGCAGCAGCAGATCTCGTCGCAGGGCAACGCCTATCTGCGCAAGCGCTATCCGAAGCTCGACCACATCCGGACGGCCCGGATCCTGCGCTAGTCTCCAGGGCAGTGCCGATCTACGAATACGTCTGCATGGAGTGCGAGTCGCACTTCGAGGAGCTCGTCCGCGGCGAGGAGCAGATCGGCTGCCCCGACTGCGCCGCGACGAAC
>JANMWV010000353.1:0-2831 GCA_031394165.1 Actinomycetes bacterium | reverse complement strand
CCGGCTCGGCGAGCAACATGTCCTTCGTGTAGATCTGGTCGTCGCGGTTGTACTCCGAGAGCTCGAACTCGTTGCCGAGCGTGATCGCGTCGAACGGACACGCGAGCTCGCAGTAGCCGCAGAAGATGCAGCGGCTCATGTTGATCTCGTAGATGCGCGCGTAGCGCTCGCCTGCGGAGACGCGGTTGTCCGGCGTGTTCTCCGCCGACACGACGCGGATGCAGTCGGCCGGGCACGCGGCGGCGCAGAGCGAGCAGCCCACGCATTTCTCGAGCCCGTTCTCGTGTGTCCAGAGGCGGTGACGCCCGCGGAAGCGTGGATAGACCGGCCGCTTGTACTCGGGGTACTGCTGCGTGAGCGGCTTCTTGAAGATCTGCTTGAAGGTGACGCCGAAGCCCTTCAGTGTCGAATACGGCTGCGGCATTAGATCCACACCACCACGAGCGCGGTGACCACCGCGTTGATCGTCGCCACCGGTAGCAGCACCTTCCAGCCGAAGCGCATCAGCTGGTCGTAGCGCAGCCGCGGCATGGTCGCGCGGAGCCAGATGAAGACGGACAGCGCGCCGAACAGCTTCAGGAAGAACCAGAGCGGGCCGAGCCCCCACGGCCCGTGCCAGCCGGAGAAGAAGAGCGTCACCAGCAACGCCGAGAGCGTGATCAGGTTGATGTACTCGGCCATCTGGAAGAGGCCCCAGCGAATGCCCGAGTACTCGGTGTGGTAGCCGGCGACGAGCTCCGACTCGGCCTCGGGCAGGTCGAACGGCGCACGGCTCGTCTCGGCGATCCCGCCGATGAAGAAGATCACCATGCCGACGAACTGTGGAATCACGAACGGCAGCACCTCGCCCTGCCGGTGCACGATCTCGGAGAGGTTGAGCGAACGGCCGAGGATGACGACGCCGAGCACGCTGAGCGCGAGCGACACCTCATACGAGACGAGCTGTGCGCAGGTGCGCATCGAGCCGAGGATCGAGTACTTCGACTCGGACGACCAGCCGCCGACGATGAAGCCGTAGATGCCGACGGAGCCGAGCGCGAAGATCAGCAGCAGGCCGATCGAGACGTTCGCGACCACACCGTTGATCCGCCAGCCGTGCACGGTCCAGCCGGGCCCGAACGGGATCACCGAGAACGCGGCGATCGCGGTGAACGCGGCGATGATCGGCGCGAGGATGTAGGGAATGCCGATCGCGCTCGACGGTGCGAACGCCTCCTTGCGGACGAGCTTCACGAGGTCGGCGAACGGCTGGAGCAGGCCGAAGGGGCCCGCGCGGTTCGGCCCGTAGCGAAGCTGCATCCGGCCGAGCAGCTTGCGCTCGAGCCAGGTCAGGTACGCGAAGCCCACGAGGACGACGTTGACCATGACGATCGCCTTGATGATCGAGATCCACCACGGTTCCGTCACGTTGTCGCCCCATTCCCCGAAGCAGGGTTCCTCGGCGAGAGCGCGAGAGCAACGGCGCCGCGGATGCCCTGCGCATGTTCTTCGGCGACGAGCGCCACGCCGGCGCGAACCTCGTTGGAGAGGCTTGCGCGCAGCTCGATCGACGTGCCGTTGCGCGCGAGCGTGACGAGGTCGCCGTTCGCGATCCCCTTCGCCCGCGCGTCCGAGCGGTTGAGCCGTACCTCGGCTTGCGGGCGCTGGAACTGCAGCTCCGCCACGCGCTCCACGGCTGGGCCCGAGAAGAGCGCGCGGTACGCGACGAGCCGCAGTCCTTCGGCGGCAGGCGCAACAGGCTCCGGTACCGGCGGCACCTCGACGTGCGCGGGCGCGCCTGGGTAGACGCGCAGCGGCGCGCGCTCGCCGACCTCGCCGAACGAGAGGCCGCCGTAGCAGCGCTCCGACAGCTCGGCGAACACGGCCGGCGGGTGCGGGGAGACCTCGACGCCGAAGCGCGCGGCGAGCCGCGAGATCCACTCGAGCTCGCTCGGGCCGGGTGGCGTCGAGGCCTGGCGCAGGCGCTGCAGGCGTCCATCGAGGTTGACGAACGTGCCGTCGCGCTCGAGGTAGCTCGTGCCCGGCAGGACGAGGTCGGCCCAGCCGGCGACGAGCCCGTGGAACATCGAGACGACGATCACGGCCTCGGCGTGCTCCGCGAGCGCGCGCACGTTCGGGTTGCCCGCCGCCTCGTCGCCCGAGACGAACAGCAGTCCGATCGAGTCGGGCTCTTGCGTCGGCTCCTCGTCCGTGCACGCCGCCCATGCATCGGCGACGCCGCGCCCGTTCGGCGTGGCGGGAATGTAGAAGGCGCCGCAGCCGTCCTTGTCCGCGAGGCCGAGGCGCTCGGCGAGCGCACCGACGCGGGCGCCGCCGCGGCCACCGGGGCCCGACCAGATGAGCACGACGCGGTCGGCGTTCGCGACCGCGGGGTCGTCGGCGGAGTGCACGATCGTCGCGCCCTTCCGCCGCGCCGCGCGCACCCACAGGTCGACGATCGGCCCGCTCTCGGCGAGCGGCACGTCGCCTAGCACGACGACGACCTGCGCGCCGGCGATCGCGGAGAGCGGCAGGCGATATGCGTCGAGCCCGTCCGAGACCTCCTCCGGCAGCACGGCGTGGTGCGAGCCGAGGCCGGTGCGCATCAGCTTCGCGAGCGCGTACGCCTCTTCCACCGTCTCCGAGCCGGAGAGCGCGACGACGACGCGGCCCTGTGCGGCGCGCAGCAGCGTCTCGGCGACGTCGAGCGCCTCGTCCCACGAGACGGGCTCGAAGCCGCGGCTGCGCACGCGGTGAATCGGGTCGACGACGCGGTCGGCTGCGCGCAGGTGCGTGAAGGCGAAGCGCCCCTTGTCGCAGAGCCACCCCTCGTCGATCTCGGGATGGTTGCG
>JANMWV010000342.1:0-8068 GCA_031394165.1 Actinomycetes bacterium | reverse complement strand
GCGCTTCGAGTCGCTGCCCGACTATCCGTTCGCGCCGCACTGGCTCGACCACGACGGCGTGCGCATGCACTACCTCGACGAGGGCGCCGGCCGGCCCGTGCTCCTGCTGCACGGTGAGCCGACCTGGTCGTTCCTCTGGCGCAAGACGATTCCGCCGCTCGCGCTGCGCGCGCGCGTGGTCGCTCCCGATCTGATCGGCTTCGGCCGCTCGGACAAGCCGACCGACGTCGGCTGGTACACGTACGACCGGCACGTCGCGTCGGTCGCGCGGCTCGTCGATGAGCTCGGCCTCGAGCGCCTGACGCTCGTCGTGCACGACTGGGGCGGCCCGATCGGCCTGCGTTTCGCCGTCGAGCAGCCAGGCCTCGTCGAGCGAATCGTCATCCTCGACACGGGCATCGTGGGCGGCAAGCCGCCGAGCGAGCTGTGGCTCCGCTTTCGCGAGGTCGTGCGCGAGGTCGCCGGCGAGCTCGACATCGGCAGGCTCGTGGAAGCCGGCACCGCGCAGGGTCTCTCCGACGAGGTGCGTGCTGCGTACGACGCACCGTTCCCCACGCCCGAGTCGAAGGCCGGCGCGCGCGCGTTCCCGGAGCACGTCCCCACCGAGCCCGAGCATCCGAGTACCGAGCCGATGAACCGCGTCCGCGACGCGCTCGCCCGCTGGGAGAAGCCCGTGCTCGTCGTCTGGGGTGCGCAGGACACGGTGCTTCTGCCGGCGATCGCAGAGCACTTCGTGCGGCTGATCCCGGGAGCCCAGGGCCCGGTGCTCGTCGACGGCGCCTCGCACTTCCTCCAGGAAGACCGGCCGGACGAGGTCACTGCCGCGATCCTCGGCTTCCTCGAGTGAGGTTCGCCGCCCGCTGGGGCAAGCGGCTCGGGCTCGCGCTCGTCGTGCTGCTCGCGGCGGTCACGGTCGTGGCCACGGTCTACGACGGCGTCACGTCGGGCGGAGTCTCGAGGCACGCGCTCTACGCAGGCCCGTACGTCGAGGTCGGCGGCCGTGAGCTCGCGTACCGAACGTGGGGCACGCACGGCACGCCGATCGTGCTGATCGGCGGCTTCATCGTGCCGTCCGACGCGTGGCGACGCGTGGGTTCGCTGCTCGGACGCACGCACCGCGTGTATGCGGTCGACCTGCCCCCGTTTGGATACAGCGAGCGCAGGGGGCCGTATGTCGTCGCCACCTGGGTCGACGAGGTCGAAGGGTTCGAGCGCGCGCTGCACATCCGGCGGCCGACGCTGGTGGGGCACTCGCTCGGCGCCGCAGTCGTCGTCGGCGAGGCGCTGCGGCGGCCGCGCGCGCTCCGCGGCATCGTGTTGCTGGACGGCGACGCACTACGCGCCGGCGGTGCGCCGAGCTGGGTCGCATCACTCGTCGTCGATCCGTACTTCACGGCGGTGTACCGGTTCGTCACCGGCTCGGACTGGATCTTCGGCAAAGGGCTGAGGCCAGCGTACGGCCCGGCCGCGCCGCACTTCACGCGCTCGGACATTGCGGGCTGGCAGAGGCCGTTCCGCGTCGCGGGCCCCGCGGCGGCGTTCAAGCAGATGCTCCCCCACGGCATCCAGGGCTGGACACTCGCCGACCTTCGCCGCGTGCACGGCGTACGCGTGATCGTCGCGTGGGGCGCGAACGACACGACCGACGACGTCGCCGCCGGCCGCACCACGGCCAAGGCGCTCCGCGCACCGTTCGTGTTGCTGCCCAAGGCGGGGCATCTCTCGATGCTCGTCGACCCGGCCGGCGTCGCCCGCGCCGTCCGGGACGCAGCGGGGCGGTGAGCCGATACCGTGCCGAGGTGAGCGAGACGCCGCGCGAGCGGCTGCTCGCCGGCGCACGCTGACGTCTGCCGACGAGCGCACTACAGTGGCAGGCGAGCCCGTGCGCGTGTTGTCGACCTCCCGAGCCAGTGCGGTGTACCTCGCGGTAGGGGTCGTCCTTACCGGGGTGTACTTCCTGCTGCCGTTCGGCGGCACGGCGCAGTCGGTCCTCTACGACGTGATCGGCGTCTCGTCCGCCGCCGCGATCGGCGCAGCCATCTGGCTCAGACGGCCCGGCCGCTGGCTGCCCTGGGCTCTCTTCGCGCTCGGCAACCTCTTCTTCGCGGTCGCTGACGTGATCTTCAACCTCTACGTGAACCCGCCGGTGCCGTCCGTCGCCGACGCCTTCTACCTCAGCGGCTACCCGTTGCTCGGCGCAGGCCTCATCCTGCTCGTCGTCAGGGCGGGCGGCCATCATCGAACGGCCGCGCTCGGTGAAGCAGCGATCTTCACAGTGGCGTTCGCGCTCGCGCAGTGGGTCTTCTTGATGAACTCGATCCTCGACGGAAGCGGGTCGCTCGGCGCGCGTGTCGTCGCGACCGCGTACCCGGTAATGGACATCGTGCTGCTCGCTTGTCTCGCAGGCTTCTTCGTCACAGCCGTCTGGCGCAGCCCGGCGTTCACGCTCCTCGTGGCGAGCGTCGGGCTGCTCCTCCTCGCCGACGAGGTCTACGGCGTCGGACCGAATTCGTACCGCAGCGGAGACTGGATCGACGCAGGCTGGCTGCTCTCGTACGTCCTGTGGGCGACGGCGGCGCTGCATCCCTCGATGCTGAACCTGTCGGCAGCACGGCAGAAGCGCGAGGCCGGCCTGGGCCGGGCACGCTTCGCGCTGTTGACGATGGCGCTCCTCGCCGCCCCGGTCGTGCTGCTCATCCAATGGGTACGCGATGCGCCGCTCGAGGTGCCGGCGGTGGTCCTCGCCGGCGCCGCGATCTCGCTGCTCGTCGCGTTGCGCCTCGCCGGGATCCTGCGGGCGGTCGAGCGCCTGCGCACGCGCGAGCGACAGGCGCGGGCGGAGGCCCTTCAAGCGCAGCGGAAGCTCGTCGCCCAGAACGAGCGCCTGGTCGAGGCCGACCGGTTGAAGGACGAGTTCGTCGCACTCATCTCGCACGACCTGCGCACGCCGTTGACGTCGATCATCGGCTACGTGGAGCTCGCGCTCGACGACGACATCGAGCCGCCGCTCGACGACGAACGGCGCAACTTTCTCCAGGTCGTCGCGCGCAGCTCGGACCGGCTGCTGCGGCTCGTCGACGACCTCCTGTTCGTCGCGCGTCTCCAGGCGGGCCAGCTCGTGCTCGCCGCGGTCCCGCTCGACCTCGCGGAGGCGTCGTCGCAAGCGGTGGACGAGGCGCGCCCGCGCGCCGAGCAGAAGGGTGTCGCGGTGTCGTTCCTCGGCGACGCGCACGTCCCGGTGGAGGCGGACCGCGGCAGGATCTTCCAGCTGCTCGACAACGTGATCTCGAACGCGATCAAGTTCACGCCCCAAGGCGGGAGGATCGACGTGCGCGTGGTGCGCACGCCCGACGGTGCCGTGCTCGAGGTGGCCGACACGGGTATCGGGCTCGCGCCGGGAGACGTCGAGCGGGTGTTCGACCGCTTCTTCCGTGCCGCGCGCGCAACCGACCGACAGATCCCGGGCACTGGCCTTGGACTGTTCATTGCGCGCGCGATCGCAGAGGCCCACGGCGGACGGATCTCGGCGTCGAGCGCGCAGGGCGCCGGCACCACGTTTCGCATCGAGCTCCCCGCAAGCCTACCGCCGAAGCCCAATGTGGATGCCGAGGAGCTCGTGGCATGACGGATCCCGTGGTGCTCGTCGCCGACGACGACGACGACATCCTGATGCTCGTCACGATGCGGCTCCAGCGCGACGGCTTCGTCGTGATCGCCGCGCGCAACGGCGAAGAGGCACTCGCGCTCGCGCAGCAACAGCGGCCGGACGTCGCCGTGCTCGACGTCGGCATGCCCGGGCTCGATGGGCTCGAAGTGCTGCAGCGGATCCGCGCCGATGACGCGTTGAAGGGCATGCGCGTGCTACTGCTGACGGCGAAGGCACAGGAGTCGGACGTCCGCCGCGGGTACGACACAGGCGCCGACGCGTACGTGCGCAAGCCCTTCTCGCCGGCGGAGCTGTCCGCACGCGTGCGCGCGCTGGTCGACGGCGACGACTAGCTCGGCGCCGTGTACCGGTAGCCGAAGCCGCGCACGGTCTCGATCGGCACCGCCTCGCTCGAGGTCGGATCGAGCTTGCGGCGGAGGTAGCCGATGTAGAGCTTCACCTGGTCGCCGCCGACGCCAAACGAGTCGCTCCACACGAGCTCGAGCAGCTGCTCGCGGCTGAGCACCTGGCGTGGATTGCGGACGAACGTGGAGAGCAGCCGGAACTCGAGCGGCGTCAACTGCACCTCGCGCTCGCCGACGGTGACGCGGTGCTGGCCCCAGTCGATGGAGAGATACGCGTCGGCGTAGCGCTCCTGCTCCTCCTGCGACGAGCTCTGCGACGCGCGGCGCAGCAGCGCCTGGACGCGGGCGACGAGCTCCTGCCTGCCGAAGGGCTTCACGACGTAGTCGTCGGCGCCCGCCTGGAGGCCGCGTACGCGCTCGAGCTCGTCGCCGCGGGCTGTGAGCATCAGGACGGGCACTGCCGACATGTCACGGATCCGATCGAGCACGTTCCAGCCGTCGAGCTCGGGCATGGAGACGTCGAGCACGACCAGGTCGGGGCGCCAGGAATGGAACTCGCGCAGCCCGTCGCGTCCGTTCGAAGCGTTCCGGACGGTGATGCCGGCGCGCGTGAGCAGGGTGACGACGAGCCCGCGAATGTCGTCGTCGTCGTCGATGACGAGCACGCGGGATTCGCTCATACCACTTTCATACTAAGTCCATTCGGGCTTCACGCGGGAGAAGACGAGATTCCGTCTGTGGCGACCATCCTGATCGTGGATCCCGATCCGGCAACGGGCTCGCTGCTCGAGGTTCTCGTCCTGCGGCTCGGTCATAGACCGATCGGCCAGTGGGAGTTGGCCGAGGACGAGACCCCCGATCTGATGCTGCTGGAACCGGCTTCGCGGGCGGCCATGCGGCTGGCCCAGAGCCTGCGCGACCGGGACCCGCAGCTGCCGATCCTCTGCGTGAGCATCGACCCGCCTGGCGACGAGGTTCGCAAGCTCGGCGTCGTCGGTTACGTGATGAAGCCGTTCCGCCGTTCACAGCTCGAGCGTGCGCTCGAGTCTGCGCTCATCCCGGCGACGGACGGCTTCGAGGCTCGGATCTGAGTCGTAGGCCGGGGGTGGCTTTCCCGCTGCGCCCGGCCTGCTGACTCAACGAGAGATCGGTCGACGACAGAGCGACGGTCGACTAGACCGTATGGATAAGCCGGCGCCTCGCTCGTAAGTTGGCGCGGGTTGCCGTCGCGATTGGCGCGGCGGTAGAGCCGCAATTACGGGAGGCGCCGGTTATGTTTGAGGGTACGTGGGTCGGGCTTGATGTGCATGCGCGCAAGACGGTTGCGGGTGTGCTGGATGCGTCGACGGGTGAGCTTCGGAGCCTGCGGGCGCCGACGTTGCCGGTCGAGACGGTCGAGTGGCTGTGCTCGTTTCCGGCGCCGGTGCGGGTCGCTTACGAGGCTGGTCCGACCGGGTATGGGCTCGCACGTGCGTGTGTGGCGGCGGGGATTATGTGCACTGTGGCGGCGCCGTCGAAGATCCCGCGGGCGCCGGCCGACAAGGTCAAGACCGACCGCCGAGACGCGGAGCGGCTGGCGCGGCTTTTGCGGCTGGGTGAGCTGGTGGCGGTGCGCGTGCCGGAGCCGCACGAGGAGGCGGCCCGCGATCTTGTCCGGGCGCGTGAGGACGCGCGTGGCGAGCTGATGCGGGCACGGCATCGCCTGTCGAAGCTGTTGTTGCGGCACGGGCTGGTCTACGACGCGTCTGCGTGGACGCTCGCCCATGACGCCTGGCTGCGCCGGCAGCGCTTCGACTCGCGGCCGCTACAGCTCGCGCTCGAGGAGTCCTACGGGGCCGCGCTGCAGGCCAAGACGCGCCGCGACGCGCTCGACCAGGCGATCGTCGAGCTCGCCGGCGAGCCGCCGTTCGCGGACACGGTCGGCCGGCTTTGCTGCTTGCGTGGCGTCGGCACGCTGACCGCGCTCGCGCTGACGGTCGAGCTCGGCGACTGGACGCGCTTTCGGCCGCAGAGCCTCGGCCCGTTCCTCGGCCTGACGCCCAGTGAGGACTCAAGCGGTGAGCGGCGCCGACTCGGCGGGATCACGAAGACCGGCAACACACACGCGCGCAGGCTGCTGGTCGAGGCAGCCTGGCATCAACGGCGGCCGCTGCGCGAAAGCGCGACGCTCGCCCGGCGCCGCCAGGGACAGCCAGCCGCCGTGCGCTCGCGCGCCGACCAAAGCGCACGCCGCCTCCACCAGCGCTGGCATGCGCTCGAGCGGCGCGGCAAACGGCGCACGATCGTCGCGGTCGCTGTCGCACGCGAGCTCGCCGGCCACTGCTGGGCACTCGCGACCATGTAGCCCTCCCGGCAACGGCTCGGCGAGGAGAGCGCGAGCGGCGCAACGGCACGCGAGGAACGACCCGCGGTTCAGCTACGAGCCGCCCCGACTGGGGCGATGCTCGACCCTAGAGAGCGGCTCCGTTCCTCCAGCTCGCACACCCGGTCATGCGGTCCCGACCCGCGCATATCAGCCGCGACACAACGCGTCGACGACTGCCGCTGCGCTCTCCCCGCCGCAACAAGAAGGCCCACAAAACGCGGGCCTTCGAGCCGTGCAACTTGACAAACCTCACTCCATATCAGCTGACCGTCCAGGTCTCACCGGAGTGCAACAGCTCGGCGAGGTCCCCGGCGCCGCGCTTCTCGACTGCGGTCTCCAGCTGCTGCGCCATCAGCTCGTCGTACACCGGGCGCACGGTATTCCGGAAGACGCCGACCGGCGTGCCGCCGTGCGTTTCTTGCGTCACCCGCGACAGCGCGAAGGCGAGCGCGGCGCCTTCGTGCGACTCGTCGTGCACGAGCACGTCCGGCGCGCTTCCCTCGCACACCTCGATCGAGCCGTCGGCACGCTGCCGTAAGCCCTTCTCCCCTTCCGGCCCCCAGCGGATCGGCTCGCCGTGTTTCAGCGCGATGCGATTAACGCCTTCCTTGTCGTCGCGCACGAACGCCCACGCGTCGTCGTTGAAGATCGGGCAGTTCTGGAAGATCTCGACGAACGCCGTGCCCTTGTGCTCGGCGGCTGCACGCAGCACCGCGGTCGTGCCGGCCTTGTCGGTGTCGATCGACCGCGCGACGAAGGTCGCCTCCGCGCCGATCGCAAGCGACAACGGGTTGAACGGGAAGTCGAGCGAACCCATCGGCGTCGACTTCGTCACCTTGCCGAGCTCGCTCGTCGGCGAGTACTGGCCCTTCGTCAAGCCGTAGATCTTGTTGTTGAAGAGCAGAATCTTCACGTTCACGTTGCGGCGCAGCGCGTGGATCAGATGGTTGCCGCCGATCGACAGCGCATCGCCGTCGCCCGTCACGACCCACACCGACAGATCCGGCCGCGACGACGCGAGGCCCGTCGCGATCGCCGGCGCGCGCCCGTGGATCGAGTGCATGCCGTAGGTGTTCATGTAGTACGGGAACCGCGCCGCGCACCCGATGCCCGACACGAACACCATTCGCTCCCGCTCGATCCCGAGCTCGGGCATGAACGACTGCATCGCGGCGAGGATCGCGTAGTCGCCGCAGCCCGGGCACCAGCGCACCTCCTGGTCGGTGCGCAGGTCCTTCGCCTTCAGCACCGGCTTGTCGCCGTTGCCGCTCGACCCGTTGTCGTCGCTCACTGCGCGACCAATCCTTCGATCGCGTGCTCGATCTCCGCCGCGCGCAACGGCAGGCCGCTGACGCGGTTGTAGCCGATCGCGTCGACGAGGAACTCCGCGCGCACGAGCTTCAGCAGCTGGCCGAGATTCATCTCCGGCACGAGCACCTTGTCGTAGCGGCGTACCACCTCGCCCGTGTTGCGCGGGAACGGATTCAGATGCGTCAGATGCGCGTGCGCGACCTTGTAGCCCTTCTTCCGCACGCGCCGGCACCCCGCTGCGAGCGGACCGTACGTGCCGCCCCAGCCGAGCACCAGCACCTTCGCGTCGCCGTCGGCATCGTCGACCTCGAGCTCCGGGATGTCGCCGGCGATGCCTGCGACCTTCTGTGCGCGCAGGCGCGTCATCAGGTCGTGGTTCTC
>JANMWV010000333.1:0-4675 GCA_031394165.1 Actinomycetes bacterium | reverse complement strand
GACCGAGCAGCCGAGCAGCGTCGGCGACACCGCGTTCGCCGCGTTGTTGATCAGCGATGTGGCTGTCGAGATGCCCGCTTCCGCGAGCGCCTGCGCAGTGAACTGCGAGGCGCTGATCCTCGCGTGCCGCGCGCCCGAGCTCGTGAAGCTGATCATGGCCGTGACGACGATCGCGAGCACGATCGTGATGCCCAGCGCGATGACGAGCGCGAAACCGTCCTGCTGCCGCAATCGCCGCCTCACGGGACGGTGGGCACCGCACAGCCGCCGGAGGTCGCGCAGCGCGTCGAGTTCCGCGCCACGATCGAATCGGTGAGGTCGTAGACGTCCTTCGTCGTCGCAGCCTGGTTCGCACTCACCTTGAAGTCGACGCCGACGGTCTGGAGCCCGAACTGCGGAATCGTCGAAGTCGTGAAGATGTTCGTCGTCGACGTCACGTAGTCGGCGACCTGCGTGCGCGTCGCATCGGAGACCGTGCAGACGTTGGTCGTCGCCGTCGAGCGGTAGAGCTGGTACCGCGGTGGTGACGCGGTCACCTGCACCGCGCACCACGAGACCGTCGGCGTCGCGGCGTAGCAGTTCGCCACATTGAGCTTCACACCGGGATAGGTACTGATCGTCTGGGCCTGCGCAGCCGACGCGCAATGCACGTCGACGCGGATCCGGTCGAGTGCGAGGCGCGCCTGCTGCTGCGCCTGGAAGCGGAGGTTCAAGTCGAGCTCAGCGGCGGATCCGCTGACGAATACCGTCGTCAGGCCTGCGAGCACGACTCCGAGAATGACGATCGCCACGAGCATCTCGATGAGCGTGTAGCCGTCCTCGCGCCCCATGTGCAGCCGCGCACGTGCACGGCTCACTTCGTCCTCGCCTGTACGTCGCTCAGCGCCTGCTCGGCGACACCCGCGCTCTTGGCGCCGATGCCCCAGAGGGCCTGGGCGCGGCGGTCGACCGCGACGAGCGTCTTCAGCGCCTCGGCGCCTCGCCACCAGCCGAGCTTCGCGCCGGTGACGATCCACTCGTTCTGGTAGAGCCAGTACTTCGCGGACGCGGGCGACTTCGCCGGATGTGCGTCGAGCCAGGTCGCGAGCGCCTTCGCGCGATCGGGAAGCGGCACCTCGTCGAGCGGCTCCTTGCGGGCACCGGGCACGACGAAGGCGACGGGGCGCTTCTGCGGCAACGCAGCGGACTTCGCGGGCTTCGCAGCCTTCGCCGGCGTCGCGGCGGGAGCCGCGACGGACGTCGTCTTGGCCGGCGTCTCGACCTTCGGGAGCGTCGTCTTGACCTTCGGCTGCGCGACAGCAGGCGCCGCCGGCCCGATCGGGTTGCCGGCGAGGTCGGCGGGCTGCGGCGCGGTCGCGTCGTACGGCGCGGTGTCGGCGGGCTCACCGGTCTGCGGATACGGGCCTCGCTTGAGCGTGAGCGTGATGCGCGGCTCGCCGGAGTCGACGAGGCGCGTGCCCGGCGCCGGAGACTGCGCAACGACGACGTTCGCCGAGTAGCCGCGGACGGAGCCGGTGACCTGCCACGCGAAGCCAGCCTCCTCGAGCGTGCCCTTGGCAAAGACGAAGGCCTGGTTGCGCACGTCCGGGACGACCACGGGCGGCACCGGAGTGGCCGACGCCGTGGGGACGGCCGGCGACGACGGCAGCTGGCCGCCTGCCGCGTAGGTCAGTCCGGCCGTCGCGGCGAGCGCGACGAGCACGAGGGCCGCGAGGCGCGGCATCAAGGAGGGCAGCCTGTCGGCCATACCTCCTCTTTGTCGGCAGAAACGGGCCTGAACCTAAGACCCAGACCGGCTGAAGTAGACGACCCCATTCGAGGGGGCGACCGCCACAGCAGCCGTGGGAGCGGAATCCGCCGCCACGGCGAAGACCGGGGCCTCGACGGCCTGCGGAGCTGGCAGCGCGGCGGGCATCCGGACGGCGTAGAAGGCGTCGTTCGCCCCCGTGTCCGACCAGGTGAAGGCCTTGTCGGCGAAGGAGGCGAACCACGCCTCCTGCTGCGGCCAGCCGAACGCCGGCTGAAGCTGGAGATGGAGGTGCGGGCCTGTCGCGTGGCCCGTTGCGCCGACGAGGCCGACCTCCTCCCCGGCGGCGAGCGAGGCGCCGGGAACGATGTTCGAGCCGAGGACAGAGAGGTGGCAATACGTCCAGACCTGTCCGTCGAACGCCTGCAGGGTGAAGCCGATACCGCAGCGTGGGTCGGGGGCGGTCCACGAGCGCAGGACGACGGCATCGGCGAGCGCGTAGAGCGGCGAGCCCATCGGCGCCGCAATGTCGACCGCCGGATAGTCGTGGTGCGAGTGAGAGGCGAAGACGACGCCGGGGCCGCCGCCGACCGGGAAGACGTAGCCCGACGAGTACGTCGGCGCGGCGAGCAACTGCGCGGCGGCGGGCGCAAACGAGGCCGCGGCCGACTGCTGCTGCGCGCGGACGAGCGCGGCGCGTGCCTCGGCGAGCGCCTGCTGCCGGGTTACGACGAGCGCTGCAATCTGCGCGCGGTGAGCCGAGGTGATCCCCGCCTGCTGCTCGAGCGGGAGCCGGTCGGAGAGAAGCGCGGCGCGGTCGGCGCGTACCTGCCAGCGTGCGACCAGCCGCGTGTCGGCGCGTAACGCCGTCTGCGCTGCGACGAGCCGGGCGTTCGCCGCGACGATCGCCGGTCGGGCCGCGTCGAGTGAGACCTGGAGGCGGTCGAGCGAGAACGCGACCGTGCTGTCGGAGCCGTAGAGCTGCGAGAGGCCGAGCACTTCGCGCACGTACCAGTCGGCGTGGTTGTAGGCGTAGACGGCGCGATACAGATCGGTGGCGCCCCCGGCGGCGGCGAGATAGCGCGCCGCAGAGAACACTGCATCGTCCGGATTCCATGGGTCGGCGACGCCGTCGCCGTTCGCATCGGTGCCCCAGCGCAGCCATGTGTCCGGCATGAACTGCATCCAGCCGATCGCGCCCGCGCTGCTCGGGCCCATGTTGCGGCCGAAGTTCGACTCGACCTTGTTGATCGACGCGAGCACCTGCCACGGGATCGCATACGCCGAGCCGGCGCGCTGCCAGAGGCCGAGCAGCTGGGAGTACGAGAGCTGGGCCGACGAGGCGGGCGTCGTCGAGAGGTCCGAGGGGAGTGCGATCGACCCTGCGCTGTTCGGAATCAGGGCCGGCAGTACGAACGGCGCCGACGTCTCCGGCAGGACGGCGAAGGTATCGGCCCGGGCTGCCGCGCCGGCGAGCAGCGCAACGGCAAGGACGAGTGCGAGCGGCGCGAAGCGGCGCATGCGTCTACCCCGCGGGCGCGATGCGCAGGCCGAATCCTTCTTCGGCCGGCTGTGCGGGCTGCGGCTCTGCGGCCTTTGCCTCGGCTGTTGCCGCCGCAACGGCTGCCGCCTCGACGGCTGCTGCAGCGTCGGCGCGCTGGCGCTTGCTCGCCTGCTCGAGCGAGACGAGGAAGTCGTGCCGGTTCGTCGCTGCGTTCGCGGCAATCTCCGGATCGACCTTGCCGGAGAGCACGTGCTCGATCAGCGCCTGGGTGAATGTCTGCATCTGGAAGAACTCGCCTTCGGCGACCGCGTCGGTGATTTCGTCGGCGCGACCTTCGCGGATCAGGTCGGCAATGCGCGCGTTCATGACCATCACCTCGACGGCAGCGATGCGGCCGCCCTCGAGCTTCGGCAGGAGCCGCTGGCTGACGACGCCGCGCAGGACGCCGGCGAGGATCGCGCGGATCACCTCCTGCTTCTCCGGCGGGAAGAACTCGATCATGCGGGCGACGGTCTCTGCCGCGTCGATCGTGTGCAGCGTCGACATCACGAGGTGGCCGGATTCCGCGGCCTGAAGGGCGGTCTGCGCGGTCTCGGCGTCGCGGAGCTCGCCGATCAGGATCGTGTCGGGATCCTGGCGCAGCGCGCGTCGCAGTGCCTGGCCGAACGACTCGGTGTCGAGCCCGACCTCGCGTTGATTGACGATCGAGTTGTGGTCCGGGTGCAGGATCTCGATCGGGTCCTCGATCGTGATGATGTGCTGCTTCCGGCTGCGGTTCATGTAGTCGATCATCGCCGCGAGCGTCGTCGTCTTTCCCGAGCCCGTCGCGCCCGTGACGAGCACGAGGCCGCGGTGCTCTTCGGCGAGCTTCTTCACGCCCGGGGGCAGATTCAGCTGCTCGAAGCTCGGAACGGTCTTCGGAATCACGCGGAAGGCGAACGAGATCGCGCCACGCTGCCGGTACGCGTTGACGCGGAAGCGGGGCAGGTCCTCGTCCTGGTAGGCGATGTCGAGATCGCCGACGTCGTGGAAGTGCTGGAGCTTCTCGGGCGCGCGGGCGCCCACGATGTGCAGGATCGCATCGAGGCGGGTCTCGTCGAGCGCCGGAGAGTCCTCCATCGGCTCGAGATCGCCGTCGCGTCGGAGGATCGGCGGCTGGCCGACCTTCAAGTGAATGTCGCTGGCGCCGAGCTCGACGGCGCGCCTGAGTAGACCGTTGAGATCCATGCGGCTCGAACGAGGGATCGGCCGCGAAGCGGTTTTGCTTTAGCGGGACGGCGCTCGGCGGACGCGAGGCTACAATGCCGCCTCCCCGGGGGTGTGCCCGAGCGGCCAAAGGGAACGGGCTGTAAACCCGTCGGCTCAGCCTACGGAGGTTCGAATCCTCCCGCCCCCATGCAGTGTTGTCAAAAACTCAACGTTTG
>JANMWV010000522.1:0-2083 GCA_031394165.1 Actinomycetes bacterium | reverse complement strand
GTGAAGTTCTCCGAGGCGATCAGCTCGATCTGCCCGCGCTGGCGCTCGAGCTCCTTGCCGAGCAGCGCAGCGACGTCGGGGTCGACGTCGGCGAGGCCGGCGGTGGTGAGCTGCTGAAAGGTCTCCTGCGCGACGGCCACGACGAACTCTCCTCTCCCGGGATTTCCAGCGATCGTACTGCGACTAGCGGAGCGCGGACGCGACCCTGGCGAGCGCCTCAGCCGAGGAGGCTGCTCCTTCACGCACGACGCGCGGCTCGGAACCGCTGAAATCGAGCACCGTCGACGGCGTGCCGGGGAGCTCGCCCGCGTCGACGATCGCCGCAGCCCGCTCGCGTAGCTCGGCCGGGATGTCGTCGAGACTGCGCGGTTCCGCTCCTCCCGGCAGGTTCGCGCTCGTGGACGTCACGGCGCCGACGGCGGCGACGACGTGCGCAGCCTCGGGCGGGAGATCAGGAACGCGGATGCCGATTGCGTCGGGTGTCTCGCCCGTGAGCCAGCGGTAGCGGCGGGCGGGGTTCGACAGGATCAGCGTGTAGGGGCCTGGGAGTAGGACGCGGACGATCTCGGCGTCGCGACCGCCCAGCTCGGGCAGACAAGCGAACAGCGCGTCGAGGTCGGCGGTGAGGAGCGCGGAGGGCTGTCCCGGGCGGCGGCTCTTGAGCGCGTAGAGGCGCTCGGTGGGGCCGGGACCCTCGGCCCAGGCGCAGAGCCCGTAGACCGTGTCCGTCGGCAGGATCACCGGCTCTCCGGCGCGCAGCGCGGCGACGGCGTCTGCGAGCTGTGTGTCCAAGCTCAACGTGCGCCCTCGACGACACGTTCGAGACCGGCCAGATCGCGCGTGATCCGAACGTCGCGGTACCCGGCGCGCTCCAGCACGCGCTCGACGTCCCGCGCCTGCCCGTCGCCGACCTCGAAGACGAGGAAGCGCGTCTTCGCCTCGCGCGCGATCAGCTCGTGGAAGCCTTCGCCGACCAGCGCTCGCGCGGGCTCGTAGCCGAGCTCAGGCTGCAGTCCGTCGAGCGTCTCGACGTACGGCGGATTCGAGACGACGAGGTCCCACCCTTCGGCGGCTGCGTCGACGCCCTGCTCGCGCAGCTCCACGTCGAGGCCGAGCCGCTCGGCGTTCTCGCGTGCGAGCGCAAGCGCGTCCGTCGAGACGTCGACCCCGGTCACGCGTGCGTCCGGGCGCTCGTCCTTCAGCGACAGCGCGATCGCTCCCGACCCCACGCCGACGTCGAGCACGCGAGGCGTGTCGACTCCCCGGAGGAGCGCGAGCGCGCGCTCGACGACGACCTCCGTCTCGGGTCGCGGCACGAGCGCCCGCGCGTCGGTCCTCAGGATCAGCCGCCGGAAGCCCCACTCGCCGAGCACGTAGGCAAGCGGCTCACGCGCCTCGCGCCGGACGAGCAGCGCCTCGACCCGCTCTGCCTCTGCCGCGCTGAGGGCGCGGTCCGGGTCCGCATAGAGCCCGCTGCGCGAGAGCCCGAGCACGTGGCCGACGATCCACTCCGCTTCGCGGCGGGCGTTCTCGACGCCCGCGTCGAGCAGACGGCGAGTACCGAGATCGAGGAGCGCGCGCGTCGTCACCGCGGCCGGTCGCTCAGCCGGACATCGCGAGCTTGCGCTCCTCGGAGTTCAGCGCCTCCGTGAACTCGTCGAGCTCGCCCTGGAGGATCCTGTCGAGCTGGTGCACCGTCAGCTTGATCCGGTGGTCGGTGAGCCTGTTCTCGGGAAAGTTGTACGTGCGGATCTTCTCTGCGCGCTCACCGGTGCCGATCTGCGAGCGGCGCGTCGCGTCGAGCTCGGCGCGCCGAAGCTCGAGCTCCCGCTCGTAGAGTCGCGCGCGCAGCACCCGCATCGCCTTGTCCTTGTTCTGGAGCTGCGACTTCTCGTCCTGCATGGCGACGACGACGCCCGTCGGAAGATGCGTGATCCGCACGGCGGAATCGGTCGTGTTGACCGACTGGCCGCCGGGGCCGGTCGAGCGGTAGACGTCGATCTTGAGGTCGTTCGGGTCGATCTCGATCTCGACCGCCTCCGCCTCCGGCATCACCGCCACGGTCGCCGTGGATGTGTGGATG
>JANMWV010000307.1:0-2130 GCA_031394165.1 Actinomycetes bacterium | reverse complement strand
GGCCGGGGCTTCGACCAGAACGGCAACGGTGTGATCGACTCGACCGAAGGAGTCAATGCCGCGCCGCCCTTCACCGCCGTGGCCACCCGCGACGGGCTGCGCCAGACGGTGATCGACCTGATGCAGCTCGTGCGTGAGATCCAGGTCGGCATCGACGTGAACGGCGACGGGGCTCCCGACCTCGACGCGTCGAAGATCGGCTACTTCGGGCAGTCGTTCGGCGGCATCTACGGCACGACGTTCATGGCTGTCGAGCCGGACGTGCATGCCGGCGTCGTCAACGTTCCCGGCGGCTCGATCTCCGAGATCGCGCGGCTCTCGCCGTCGTTCCGGCCGCTCGTCGGCATCGCGCTCGTGACGCGGACGCCGTCGCTCTACAACGCGGTCCCGAACCCGTTCTTCACGAACTTCGTCGAGGACATGCCGCTCAGCGGACTGTCGCCGGTGACCGACGCAGTCCCGGGCGCCGACGCGATCCAGAGCTACGTCGACCAGCAGATCTGGGCACAGACCCAGGCCGACCCGGTGGCATTCGCCTCGCACATCCGGGCGCAGCCGCTGCTCGGCGTCTCGCCGAAGGCGATCATCGTGCAGTTCGCGAAGGGCGACAAGACCGTTCCCAACCCGACGGCCTCTGCGCTGGTCCGCGCGGGCGGGCTCGAGGACCGGACGACGTACTTCCGCAACGACCTCGCGTACGCGTTCGTGCCCGGCTACACGGTGAAGAATCCGCACACGTTCCTGAGCAACATCTTCAACCCGGCGCAGGCACCGTTCGCGGTCGGCGCACAGCTCCAGATCGCGGCGTTCCTCGCGAGCGGCGGCACCGTCACGATCGACCCCGACGGGGCAGCGAGCCCCTTCTTCGAGACGCCGATCGCCGGACCGTTGCCCGAGACGCTCAACTTCATCCCGTAGCGGCATCGACAAAGGTAGGGCCGGCGCGTGCCGGCCCTACCTTTTCCAGACGAACGGGCGGAGTTCTCCACCAACTGTCCCCATGTTCTCCACCGGGGAATATCGCTTTTCCACAGCGTGGTGCACAATCGAACCGACCCGCCGTCATGTTCGCCATCGGTAACAGCCTTCGTGAAGCGCGGACCCGCCGCGGACTGTCGGCTGCCGACGTGCAGAAGGGGCTCCGGATCCGCGAGCGCTACCTGACGGCGCTCGAGGAGGAGCGCTGGGAGCTGCTGCCGGGCGAGGCGTATACGAAGGGCTTCCTGCGCATGTATGCCGAGTTCCTCGGGCTGGACGGCAACCTCTACATCGACGAGTACAACACCCGGATCGCGGCCCACAGCGAGGAGCCGCTCGTCCCGCAGACGCTCGCCTCCACGTACCTGACGAAGCGCGGCGTGCTGCGGACGCTGCTGGGCATCCTCGTGCTGGGCGCCGTCGTCGCCGGGCTCGCCGTGTAGGGCATGGGCGGCGGCCTGCCCGCGCAGTCCGGCAACGTGCTGCTTACGCGCGACGGCTCGCAGGCCGCGTAGGCCACGCCGCAAGAGGCCACGTCACACACCTGGTACGAGACGCGGCTGCGGAAGACCCGTCACGCACCTGGCACCGGACGTGCCTGCCACGGACACGCCGGGCTCGACGGCAGAACCCCGGTGCCAGGCCCGGGTCAGACACCGGTGTCGTCGGTGTCAGACACCAGACACCAGGACGTGGCCTTGACGGACAGTCCCTGCGTCGCGGCGGCGACCGGCTAGCCGGACGCGGCTGCGGCGAGCTCGACCGCGGGCACGTCGCTCCACAGGTCTTCGAGCTTGTAGTAATCGCGCGACTCGGGCGTGAACACGTGCAGCACGACGTCGAGATAGTCGGCGAGCACCCACGTGCCCTCGGTCGTCCCGTCCCAGCTGCGTGGGATCACGCCGTGCTCCTGCTTCAGCCTGCCGTGCACCTCGTCCCAGATCGCCGCGGTCTGGCGCGGATTGCGGCCGGTGCAGATCACGAAGTAGTCGGTGAACGAGCACACGGGCCGCATGTCGAGGATGACGACATCCTCCGCCAGCTTCTCCTGGGCGAGAGTGGCGATCAGGCGGGCTTGTTCGAGCGAGTCCAGAGTTGGTTCAGCGTCCTTCGTCGGAATCGGAGCAGTGTAGCCACGGCCTACGGACGTCG
>JANMWV010000305.1:0-26527 GCA_031394165.1 Actinomycetes bacterium | reverse complement strand
TCCCAGTCGTCGCAGAAGACACGCGCGCGCACGAGCTCGGCGACCGCGATCTCCGCTTTCCCGGGGCCGTCGGCGCCCATCAGGCTCACGTGCTGCCCCGGTCGCAACGATCCTTCCGGTAGCAGCACGTCGCGGCCGGGCGTGACCGTGACGAGGAGATCCGCAGCGAGCGCCTCCGCACGGCTCGCAGCGACGCGACCGCCGACACGCTCCGCGACGGCCCGTGCGCGTGCCTCGTCCACGTCCCACACGAGCGGCGTGCGGCCGCGCGCGGCGAACGTGCGCGCCGCGGCCTCGCCGTTCACGCCGGCTCCGACGACGGCCACGGTCTCCGCGTCTGCGCGCCCGAAGGTCTCGGCTGCGAGCACCGCCGCGGCGCCCGTGCGCACGGCGGTGACTGCCCCCGCGTCGAGCATCGCGAGCAGCCGCCCGTCTTCCGCCGACGAGACGAGCACGACGCCCATCACGGTCGGGAGTCCCTTCGCGGGGTTTCCGGGGAACGATGTGACCCATTTCAACAGCGCGTGACCCGAACCGAGCGCAGGCATCGCGCGGAAGTCGCCCGCGGGATACGCGTGCACGTACACCTTCGGCGGCATCGTCCACTCGCCCCGCGCGTATGCGACGAACGCGTCGCGCACGGCGTCGACCGCGCGCTCGGGCGAAACCGCGTCGTACACGTGCTGCGCGGTGAACAGCGGGACCATGGTGGGAGCCTAGTTAGTGTGAGCTGTCGTGAGCGTCGTTCGCCTGGATCAGGTCTCCGTCTACCGGCGCGGGGTGGACGGCGAGCGCCGTTTCATCGTCGACGACGTCACGTGGACGGTGCGAGAGGGCGAGCACTGGGCCGTGCTCGGCCCGAACGGCGCCGGCAAGACCACGCTGCTTCGGCTCGCCTCCGCGCAGCTGCAGCCGACGAGCGGGAACGTGGCGCTGCTGGGCCCAGGGCGCGTGCGCGTTCCGAGGCTCCGCCACCGCATCGGCGTCGTCGATCTGGGCGTCACCGCCCGGTTCTTCCCGCGCCTGCGCACGATCGACGTCGTGCTCACCGGCGTCACTGGCACGAGCTCGCTGCTCGAGGAACAGGTGACGGACGCGCGCGTGGCGACGGCGCGCGACCTGCTCGCGCTCGTCCAGGTCGAGCAATACGCCGAGCGGCTCTTCTCCGGCCTTTCACAGGGCGAGCGGGCGCGCGTGATGCTCGCCCGCGCGTTGATCACCGACGCTGTGCTGCTCGTGCTCGACGAGGCCGGCGCCGGGCTCGATCTCCCCGGGCGGGAGCTCTTCATCTCGTCGGTCTCCCGCATCGCCCGGCAGCGGCCCGCGCTCGCGACGATCGTGGCGACGCATCACGTCGAGGAGCTGTCGCCGATGACGACCCATGCGCTGCTCATGCGGGACGGCGGCGTCGTCGCCGAGGGGCCGATCGACGAGGCGGTGACCGACGCGACGATGAGCGAGTGCTTCGGGATGCCGCTGCAGGTCGAGCGGCGCGACGGGCGCATCTTCGCCCGGGCGGGCTAGACGGCCTTGACGTCCTGCACGAGCTGGACGATCGAGGTCTTCGCGTCGCCGAAGAGCATCACGGTCTTCGGATTGTAGAAGAGGGGGTTCTCGATGCCCGCAAAGCCCGGGTTCATCGAGCGTTTCAGCACGACGACCGTCTGCGCGTCGTCGACGTTCAGGATCGGCATGCCGTAGATCGGGCTGCCCGCATTGTTGCGCGCGTCCGGGTTGACGACGTCGTTCGCCCCGACCACGACGGCGACATCGGTGCGCGAGAACTCCGGGTTGGCATCGTCCATCTCCTTCAACTGGTCGTACGGCACGTTCGCCTCCGCGAGCAACACGTTCATGTGGCCCGGCATGCGGCCCGCGACGGGGTGGATGGCATACGTGACCTCGACGCCCTTCGTTTCGAGCAGGTCGGCGAGCGCCCGCACGTCGTGCTGCGCCTGCGCGACCGCGAGGCCGTAGCCGGGAACGAAGACCACCTTGCGCGCATAGGCGAGCATCACCGCGACGTCCTCGGCGCTCGCGCTGCGCACCGTGCCGCCGCCCGCGCCCGCTGCGACCGCCGCGGCCTGCTCGCTCACCTGGCCGAACGCGCCGAACAGCACGTTCGCGATCGAGCGGTTCATCGCCTGGCCCATCTTCATCGTCAGCAAGGTGCCGGACGCGCCGACGAGCATGCCGCTGACGATCAGCACGTTGTTCTCCAACTCGAAGCCCGTCGCCGCCGCTGCGAGCCCGGTGAACGCGTTGAGCAGCGAGATCACGACCGGCATGTCGGCGCCGCCGATCGGCAGGACGAACAGGATTCCGAAGATCGACGCGCCGGCGACGAGCGCCCACAGCAGCCACTCCTGCTGCACACCGGCAATGAGTGCGATGCCTGCGGCGCCGCAGGAAAGGAAGAGCATCGCATTGACGTACTGCTGGCCGGCGTACGTGATCGGACGCCCGCCGATCAGCTCCTGCAGCTTGGCGAACGCGATCATCGAGCCCGCGAAGGAGATCGAGCCGATCAGCGCCGAGAGCACGATCGAGACGCCGATGTCCACCTTCGGCGCGCCGGGATCGGGAAGGATGCGGTGCAGCTCGGCGAGCGAGACGAGTGCGGCCGCGCCGCCGCCGACGCCGTTGAACAGCGCCACCATCTGCGGCATCGCCGTCATCTTCACCTTGCGTGCTGCGACAGCTCCGAAGCCGCCGCCGATCAGCATGCCCAGCGCGATCGCCCAGTAGCTCACAAGGCCCTGGTGCGCGAATGTGACGGCGACCGCGACGAGCATCCCAGCGGCGCCGATCTGGTTGCCGCGTCGCGCGTGTGCGGGGCTCGACAGATAGCGCAGCGCAAGAATGAAGGTCACGATCGTGATCAGGTAGAACAGGTTCGTCAGGTTGACGCCCATTTACGCGTCTTCGGTGGGCTTGGCGGCCGGCTCGCGCTTCTTGAACATCTCGAGCATCCGGTCGGTGACGACGAAGCCGCCGACGACGTTGGCGGACCCGAGGACGACGGCGACGAAGCCGATCACCCACGTGAAGACACCCTTGTCCGGAAGCCCGAGCACGAGCATCGCGCCGACGATCACGATTCCGTGAATGGCGTTCGTTCCCGACATCAGCGGCGTGTGCAGCATCGCCGGCACCTTCGAGATCACTTCGAAGCCGAGGAAGATCGCCAGTACGAGAATCGTCACCTCGAAGACGAGCAGCGTGTTGTGGCTCATGCGGTCGTGGTCTCCTTCTTCCGCGTCACGCAGGCGCCCGCGGTGATCTCGTCCGACCAGTCCAAGTTCAGCTCGCCGCCCGGCGCGAGGTGAAGCAGCAGTGTCTGCACGTTGCGCGCGTACAGCGTCGAGGCGTGATACGGCATCGAGCTCGGCAGGTTCGTCAGGCCCACGAGCGTGACGCCCTCACGTACGACGACCTCGCCCGGGGCCGTCAGCTCGCAGTTGCCGCCGGTGTCGCTCGCGAGGTCGACGATCACCGAGCCGGGACGCATCGCAGCGACGGCCGACGCGGGGATGATCTTCGGCGCGGGACGCCCAGGCACCGCCGCCGTCGTGATCACCACGTCGAACTCGCCGATCCGCGCCTCGAGGGCCGCCTGCTGCGCCTGCATCTCCTCCGGCGTCAGCTCGCGCGCGTAGCCGCCCTCCGCTTCCGCGCCGGTGACACCGAGGTCGAGCCAGTTCGCGCCGAGGCTCTGGATCTGCTCGCGCACCGCGGGCCGCACGTCGAAGCCCGTCACGATCGCGCCGAGACGGCGTGCAGTCGCCAGCGCCTGCAGCCCGGCGACGCCCGCGCCGATCACGAGCACCTTCGCCGGCGCCACGGTGCCCGCCGCCGTCATCAACATCGGAAAGAAGCGAGGCAGATGCTCGGCCGCGAGCAGCGCGCCTCTGTAGCCGCCGACCGTCGCCTGCGACGAGAGCGCGTCCATCGACTGCGCACGCGTGATGCGCGGGATCGACTCCATCGCGAACGCGACCACGCCGCGTGACGCGAGCTGTTGTACGCCTGCAGGATCTGCGAGTGGATCGAGGTAGCCGACCAGCAGTTGGCCGTCCCGCAACCGCGCGGCCTCCGCCTCGTCGGGCTTGCGCACCTTCACGAGCACGTCGGCCTCCCACGGAGACCCGAGCGTCGCGCCCGCCTCTCGGTATGCGTCGTCCGGGAACGACGCCGCCTCGCCGGCGCCCGGCTCGACCACGACCTCGAAGCCTGCCGCAGCAAGCTTTGCGACGGCTTCCGGCACAAGGGCGACCCTGCGCTCGTCCGGCGCCGTTTCACGCGCTACCCCGACCCTCATCGGAGCCAACTCTAAGGGAGCGGTGCAGACGCCGTATCGGGAATCTCCCGCAACTCCTTATCGGGGAACTCCGGTATCCGCTCGGATACCCTCCGCTGCCTTGACGCACTTCTTCATCGCGCACGGCCTGCCGCTCCTCTTCGTGGTGATCATGCTCGAGTCGTTCGGCCTCCCGTTGCCGGGCGAGACCGCGCTGATCGCCTTCGGCGTGCTCGCCTCCCAGGGGCATTACTCGATCGTCTGGGTGATCGTGCTCGCCGCGGCCGCCGCGATCATCGGCGACAACCTCGGCTACTGGTTGCTCGGGCGCCTCGGCGGGCGCGCGCTCTTCCACCGCTGGAAGTGGCTCGAGCGTTACTCGGACCGGGTGCTGCCGCGCGCGGAGCGGATCATGGCGCGCCACGGCGGCAAGACCGTGTTCTTCGGCCGGTTCGTCGCCGTGCTCCGGGTGACCGCGGCCGCCGTCGCCGGGCTCGCCCACATGCCGTGGGGGCGTTTCCTCTTCTGGAACGCGAGCGGCGGGATCGTCTGGGCCGCCGGCGTGGGGCTCGCCGCGTTCTACGGCGGCAAGGCGCTGGGCGACGCCATCCAACGCTACGGCCTCTACGCGGCCGGTGTGCTTGCCGTCCTCCTCGGCGTGGGCCTCTTCGTGCTCCGGTTCGTGGAGCGCCGGGTCGAGGATCGCCTGTGAAGGAAACCGCGACTGCCCGCGGAACCTGGTTCGGGCATGCTGGCGACGATCTCTCGCGCGCTCGAAGAGCGCGACCAGACACAAGGGCACGGCGCCAGGGTTGCGGCTCTCGCCGAGGCGGTCGCGCACCGGCTCCGCTGGGACGAACAACGAATTGCGGGATTGCGCTTCGGTGCGCGGCTCCACGACATCGGCAAGGTCACCGTGCGCAGTGAGATCCTCCGCAAGGCCGGTCCGCTGACGATGGCCGAGCTGACGGAGATCCGCGAGCATCCGACCGCCGGCGCCGCGCTCGTCGCGCCGCTCCGTTCCGCGCGTCACGCCCTGCCGTATGTCTTGTTCCACCACGAGCGGTGGGACGGCGGCGGCTATCCGTCTGGCCTGCAGGGCTCTTCGATCCCGGTGGAGGGGCGCCTGCTCGGCGTCGCCGATGCGTTCGACGCGATGACCTCCGCCCGCCCGTACCGGCAGGCGGTCTCCACCGATCGCGCACTCGCGGAGATCGCGATCTGCGCCGGCACCCAGTTCGACCCGATGGTCGCCGAGCTCTTCCTCGACGTGTGGGCCGAGCACGTGGACGCGTGGCCGGCGGCCGTCGCGTCCTAACTCGTTACAGGGAAGACCAGATGTCGAGCTTCGCCTTGACGCGGGCGATCACCTCGTCGGTGAACTCCGTCGTCCCGAGGTGGCCGCCGAGATCCGCCGTGCGGGCGCCGGACGCGACGGCCTCGAGACACGCTTCACGGATTGCGCGGCCCGCCTGCTGCGCCGAATCGTTGCCGTGTGAGAGCAGCGCCGCGCCGGCGAGGATCATCGCCATCGGGTTCGCGACGTCCTTGCCGTACAGCGACGGCGCGGTGCCGTGTGCCGCCTCGGCCATGAGTGCTGCAGGCTCGAAGTCGTCCTCGAACGCGACGAGCAGGGACTCGGACCCGGCGATCGAGCCGAACAGCGGCAGCACGAGGTCGGACAGGATGTCCCCGTCGCGGTTCAACGCCGGGATGACGAGCGGGTCGCCGGTCGTCGAGAGCAGCAAGGCGAACGTCGCGTCGATCAGCTGTGGCTCCTACGGCACGCCTGGATGCCGCGCTGCGGCCGCGTCCATCTCTTCCTTGAGCATCCCCTCGTAGACGGGGCTGACGGTGTACTTCGGACCGCCGAACACCTTGGCGTTGGTGCGCTCCGCCTGGCGGAACGCGAACTCGGAGACGGCGTGGCAAATGCGGCGCTCGATGCGCTCGGTGCGGAAGGCAACTTCCTCGTCGCCCTCGCCCTCGCGCCACTCGGTCGCGCCGTACGCGTCGCCCACTGCCATCCGCACGATCGAGATCGGCGCGTGCACTCCGCCGATCGGCGCCACCCCGGGAATCCGCCGGCCCGTGCGCACGATCACCTTGCCGCCGATCTCCTCCCGCAGGATGCGGTTCGGCGAACCGACGTCGTCCCGCGTCTCGGGGGTGACGGTCGCCCCCTTGAGCCCGAGACCGTGCTCGAGGATCGCTTGCGCCGCCTCGTGGACAACGGCGTTCTTGGTCGCGCGCCGGTTCTCGAGCGACAGGTCGAAGCGGATGAAACGGAACTCGACGCCGATCACGTCCGGCGCGAGCACGCGCAGCCCCTCCTCGAGTAGTTCCTGGCCTGTTTGGTCGCCTTCGAGGACGACGATCGTGTTTTCGTCGCGCATCGGCGGCCAAGTGTATTGATACCCCCGGGAGACAGCGACGCGGCTTTTCAGTGACGAAAACGTCGGGCGGCTTTTCAGCTAGAATTACCGTCATGGCACGCAAAACCATCCTCGTATGCGACAAGTGCGGCAAGGAAGTCGAAGAGGCCAAAGGCGCTGTGCTGCGCGTGACCTATTCGGACGCGCGCCGCATGGGCAAGCAGGCCGATCTCTGCGACGAATGCGCAGGCTCGATGCCGGGGCAGCCCGCCGCCCGACGCGGCCGTAAGCCGAAGTCGGCAGGCACCGCCTCGTAGCTCCACGCACTCGGGTGAGGGCGGCGCAAGCCGCCTTTTCCCGCTCTTTGCGACACCGCCCGAAACGGCCGTCTGGAGACATCGGGACCCCGCTCTACCATGGAGCGGTGCCGCTCAGTCTCATCGCCGGGCCTGCGAATGCCGGCAAGGTCGGGCTTCTGCTCGACCGCTATCTGGAGTCGCTCGAGAGCGAGCCCGTGCTCATCGTGCCGAACCGGTCGGACGTCGACTTCGTCGAGCGCGAGCTGCTCGCCAGGAAGCCGGCGCTGCTTGCGGGCACGATCGGCACGTTCGACGACGTCTTCGAACGCGTCGCGCAGGCAGGCGGCGAGGGCCGGAGGCCGCTGCCGCGCGTCCAGCGGTCGTTCGTCGTCCGCCGCGCGATCGCCGCGGTCGCGTTGAACGGGCTGTCGGCGTCGGCGCAGTCAGGGGGCTTCGCGGACGCGCTCACCGAGACGATCGCCGAGGTGCAGGCGGGCCTGCTCGATCCGGAGCACCTCGAAGGCGACGTCTCGCGTCTCTACGCGGCGTATCGCGCGGAGCTCGAACGACTCGGGTTGATCGACCGCGAGCTACTGCAGCGCATCGCCGTTGCGCGACTCCAGTCCGATCTCGGCGCGTGGCACGGCGAGCCGGTGTTCGCGTACGGCTTCGAGGATCTCACGAGCGCGCAATGGGCGTTGCTCGAGGCGCTCGCCGCGCGCGCCGAGGTGACCGTGTCGCTGCCGTACGAGCCAGGGCGGCCCGGCTTCGCGTCGCTGCGACGCACGGCCGAGGACCTCTCCCAGCTCGCCGGAGCCCGCATCGAGGAGCTGCCTGCACGCATGGGGGAGACTGCGCACCCGGCGCTCGCCCACCTCGAACGCGCGCTGTTCTCCGATACGCCGCCGGCGCCAGAGCCGATCGACGGCGCCGTTCGCTTCTTCGAAGGGGCAGGCGCGCGCGGCGCGCTCGAGCTCGTCGGCGAGGAGCTGCTCGCGCTGCTACGCAGCGGCACGAAACCGGAGCGCATCGGCATCGTCCTGCCGAGCGTCGACCGCTGGCGCGCGCCGCTCGAGACGGCGCTCGGGACGCTCGGCGTTCCGTATGCGGTGGACGGCGAGGTGCGGCTCGCACAGACGCCGCTCGGCCAGGCGCTCACGTCGATGCTCCGGTTCGCGTGGCTCGGCGGTACGAGGCGCGACCTCTTCACGTTCCTGCGCTCCCCGTTCTCGGGGCTCGAGCGGCGCGCGGTGGACTTCGTCGAAGGTCGCCTGCGCGGACGCGCGATCCAGACGCCCGAGCGGGTGGTCGAGGAATCGGAAAAGCTGCGCGGCGGCCCCCTGCCTTGCCTGGCGGAGCTGCGCGACGCCGACGACCCGGTTGCCGCCGTGCGGCAACTCGCGTCGCGGATGCTGCGGAGCGCCTACGGGCTCGACGGGCCGCCGGTGAGCGAGTCGTCGCGTCTCGACCTACGCGCATACGAGTCCGTGACCCGGCTGCTCGCCGAGCTCGACCGCTGGCGGTCGCTCGGCGAAGACCTCTCGCGTGACGACGTCGCAGGCGCGCTCGAGCGGCAGACGCTTCGCCCGACGCGCGGCGACGAGGAAGGGCGGGTCGCGGTCGTCGACCTGCTGCGCGCACGCACGCGGCGCTTCGACGTCGTGTTCGTGCTCGGCCTCGAAGAGGGCAGCCTGCCGCGTCGTGGCAGCTCGTCGCCGTTCCTCGACGACGACACGAGGCGCACGCTCGACGAGCGTGGCGCGCGCCTGCAGCGCCCCGACTCGGTCAGCCGCGACCGGTATCTGTTCTACACGGCCTGCACGCGGACGCTCGAGCGGCTCTATCTCGTGCGCGAAGCGGCGACCGACGACGGCAGCCCACGCGAGCCGAGTCCGTTCTGGGAAGAGGTGCAGGTCGTCTTCGACAGCGACGACGTTCGCCGCTGGACTCGCCGTCGGCCGCTGTCGGCACTGACGTGGAAGCTCGAAGAAGCGCCGACCGAGCGTGAACGCCTGCGCGCGCTCGCCGAGCTCGCCGCGCACGACCGCCCCGGCGCCGACGCGCTGGCGCTCGCGAACGGCTGGGAGCGGCGGCTCGAGCGCGCCGTGTCTGCGTTCCGCCGGCCGACGAAGATCACGCATCCGCTCGTGCTCGAGCAGCTCGGCTCGAAGCAGACGTTCAACGTCACGGAGCTCGAGCGCTTCGCGGACTGCTCGTCGGCGTGGTTCGTCGACCGCTTTCTCGATCCAAGGTCGATCGACGCCGAGGTCGACGCGAAGCTGAAAGGCTCCGTCGCGCACTCCGCGCTGTTCAAGTTCTTCACGCGTGTCCCGAAAGAGCTCGGTGTCGAGCAGCTCGAGGAGCGAGTCGCCGACGCCGCTGTGCGCCTGATGCGCGCGTGTCTCGACGAGGCACTGCAGGGGCAGCGCATGGAGATGACGGAGATGGAGGCGCGCGAGCTCGACCAGACGCTCTGGCGCGATCTCGAAGCGGTCGTGTACGACGAGTGCGGGAGCGAGCTCGCGCTCGTGCCGCGCCGGTTCGAGGTGGCGTTCGGCAGCGAGCGTGCGCCGCAGGAGCTGCAGCGCGGGCTCGACCTCGGCGACGGCATGACGCTCTCCGGGAAGATCGACCGCATCGACGTCGATCCCTTCGGCGCGCGCGGGATCGTGCAGGACTACAAGTCCGGCAAGCACGCGCACTCCGCACGTGAGATCGAGAGCGAGCTGCGGCTCCAGATCCCGCTCTACATGCTCGTCCTGCGCGACCTCGTCGGTCTCGAGCCGCTCGGGGGCGTCTACCGGCCGCTCGCGGGCGAGCGCAAGGCGCGCGGGCTGCTGCGCGCGGGCGAGCAGGAGACGCTCGCCGGCTACGCCAAGAACAAGAACGACTATCTCGGCGAAGAGGCGTTCTGGGGCCTGGTCGAGAACGCGAAGGAGACGGCACGGCGCCTGGGCGGGCGCATCCGCGAGGGCGACGTCAAGCACGACCCGAAGGGCGGCGACTGCCCGGCGTGGTGCGATCTCTGGCCGATCTGCCGGATCGAGCGCGGATGAACGAGCAGCAACAGGCCGCAATCGAGGCGACCGGCGAGGTCTTCGTCTCCGCAGGCGCCGGCACCGGCAAGACCGCGGTGCTCGTCGAGCGCTTCGTGCGCGCCGTGTGCGACCGCGGTCTCGACGTCGACTCGATTCTCGTCATCACGTACACGCGCCGCGCGGCCGGCGAGTTGCGGACGCGGATCCGTGCGGCGCTTACGGAGCGGGGGAGGCAGGACCTTGCACGCGAGCTCGACGGCGCGTGGATCTCGACGATCCACGGCTTCTGCCTGCGACTGCTGAAGAGCTATCCCTTCGCCGCCGGGCTCGACCCGCGGTTCCGCGAGCTCGACGACGCGCAGGGCGCGGTGCTTCGGAGCGAGGCGTTCAAGCAGGCGCTCGCCGAGTTCTGCGCGGACGACGAGCCCGACCGGCTGCGGTTGCTCGCGACCTACGGCGCCGACGGCCTGCGGCGCATGCTCACGGGCGTCTACGAGACGCTGCGCTCGGCGGGGCGCGACCTCGACCTGGCGATGGAGATCCTGCCCGAGCTCGCGGAGCGCGTGGAAGAGCTGCGCGAGGCGGCGCGCTGTCTGGTCGAGGATCCGTCGGCGACCGAGCTCCAGCACAGCAACGCCGCGCAGTTGCTGGCGCTGCTCGAGCGCGACTCGCGTCCGGACCGGCTGATGGAGCTCGGCGGCTTCCGCGCCTCGGGCGAGCGGGCGGCGTCGTACGAGGAGGCGCGGCACGCCGTCGAGCGGGCCGCGCTCGACGAGGCTGCGATCCGGGACCGCGTGCTGCTCCAGGAGCTGCTGACGCGCTTTGCGGCTGCGTACTCGCAGGCGAAGGCGCGCGAGTCGGCGCTCGACTTCGAAGACCTTCAGCTCCATGCGCGCAACCTCCTGCGCGACAGCGAGCCGATCCGCGAGCGCGAGAGCCTCCGCTTCCGTTCGATCATGGTCGACGAGTTCCAGGACACGAATCGGCTGCAGACCGAGCTCGTCGACCTGCTGCGCAGCCGTGACGCCGAGCTGTTCTTCGTCGGCGACGAGTTCCAGTCGATCTACGGCTTCCGGCACGCCGACGTCGGCGTGTTCCGCGAACGACGCGCGCAGGCGACCCAGCTGCTGCCGCTGACACGCAACTACCGCTCGCGGGCGGAAGTGCTCGCCGCGGTCAACGAGCTTTTCGGTGCACACTTCGGCGACGAGTTTCAGCCGCTGCACGCGGGCGCCGAGTTCCCCGACCCCGTGTTCGGCCATCCGGTCGAGCTGCTCGTCACCGACAAGGCGAGCTACAAGGATTCCGGCGTGCACTGGCGCCGCGGTGAGGCACGCTCGGTCGCGCGGCGCGTGCGCGAGCTCGTCGATACGGGCGCTGCGACCCCCGGCGAGATCGTCTTGCTGTTCGCGGCCGGGACCGACGCCGAGTGGTACGAGGACGAGCTGCGCAAGGCGGGGCTGCCGACCTATCGCGCAACCGGCAAGGGGTACTTCGGACAGCAGCAGGTCGCCGACCTGCTCGCGTACCTGCGGCTCTTGCACAACCGCTACGACGATCGCGCGCTGCTCGGAGTGCTCGCGTCTCCGTTCGTCGGCCTCTCGAACGATGCGCTTGCGCTGCTGCGCCGCGCGGCGTCGAAGCGCCCGCTGTTCACCGGGCTCGAGCGCTCGCTGCCACCCGGCTTGTCGGAGCGCGACGAGCGCCTGCTGCTCGCGTTCCGGCAGCGCTTCGACCGGCTCGCCGCCGCGCATGCGCGGCTGTCGCTCGAGCGTCTGTGCGAGCAGATCGTCAGCGAGCATGACTACGACCTCGCGGTACTCGCGCAATGGGACGGTCGCCGCCGCTACGCGAACATGCGGAAGCTCGCACGGCTCGCGCGCTCGTACGAGGAGCTTCGTGGCCCCGACATCGAGGGCTTCGTCAGTTTCGTCGCCGAGCAGCAGGCGGTCGGGGCGCGCGAGCTCGAGGCGGTGGCGGAGGAGGAGGGCGCCGACGTCGTGCGGCTCCTGACGATCCACGCCGCCAAGGGGCTCGAGTTCAAGGTCGTGATCGTCGCCGACGCAGGGCGTGACAAGGCGCCGCCGTCTCCCGACGAGATCCTCGCGCTCTCGGACGGACGCTTCGGGTTCCGCGTCGCCGACCCGGTGACGACCAAGCGCCGCGGCGCCTTCGACTACGACGAAGTGCGCGAGGCGCGCCGCGTCGAGGAACAGGCCGAGAAGCTGCGCCTCTACTACGTGGCGATGACGCGCGCGAAAGAGCGTCTGATCGTCTCCGGCTCGATCGACCGAGAGAAGGCCGCCGACGCGTCGACGCCGATCGGCTGGGTGCTCGGCCGGCTCGACGCCGACGCGGAGCTCGCGGCGGCGGGCGACATTCCTCTCGAAATCGAACGCAACGGCGCGCGCCTCGTCGTCCGTGTCGACCGGCATCGCGAGGCCGACTGGGCCGCCGAGCCGACGGAGGCCGATGCAGCAGTCTCCGACGCGGGACAACTCGCCCTCTTCGCCGCGCTCGACGGCGCCGTGTCCGCTGCGCTCCCTGCCCCACGGCTGCCGGCGCTCGTCGCGCCGCCGGAGCCGCCGCTGCACCGCACGCGCAGGCTGTCGTTCACCGCGCTGTCGACCTTCGACCAGTGCTCGTACAAGTACTACGCGATTCGCGTCGCCGGCATGAGCGAGCGGCGCCCCGACCGGTACGGCGACGGCGGCTTGCGCGCGACGGAGATCGGCGACGCCGCACATCGCCTGCTCGAGCAGGTCGACCTCCGTGCGCCTGTCGTCCCGGACGTGCAGCAGGTGCGCGAGTGGTATCCGACGGTCGGCGACGCGGAGCTGGAGCGCATCCGCGGCTTCGTCGCGGCGTACTGCGACTCGGAGCTCGCGATCCGGATCGCGCAGCTACCGCGCGTCGAGAAGGAGCGACACTTCACCTTCGTCCAGGACGGCGTGCTCCTGCACGGGTATCTCGACGCGCTCTACCTCGAGGGGAACCGGGCGCTCGTCCTCGACTACAAGACGAACGTCATCGGCGAGTCGAGCCCGGAGGAGATCGTCGAGGAGGGCTACCGCCTGCAGCGCTTGGTGTACGCGCTCGCGTGCTTCCGCGCCGGCGCCGAGGAGGTCGAGGTCGTCTATCACTTCCTCGAGCGGCCCGATGCCGTGGCGTCGACGACCTTTACGCTCGAGCAGGTCGCCGAGCTCGAGGCGGAGCTCTCGGCCGGCATCGCGCGCATCCACGCGGGCGAGTTCCGGCCCACGCCGAGCGAGTTCGCGTGTTCGAGCTGCCCGGCGCTCGACGTCGTGTGTGCGGGCCCGCGCTTGTGGGGCGGAGGCGATCACGCCGATTCGCCGCTCGCCGCCGTCGGCTAGGTGATCGTCTACCGTCGGTCTGTGCCGAGAAGCTACGTCCACGAGGCGCGGAAGCGCGTTGGGCCGAAGAGGCAGCGCATCCGCCCGGTCGTCGATCGGCTCGCGGTCGAGCACGCCGACGCGGCGATAGCACTCACCTTCGCGAGCCCGCTGGAACTGCTCGTGTCCGTGATGCTCTCCGCGCAGACGACCGACGTGAACGTCAACCGCGTCACCGAGAAGCTCTTCCTGAAGTACCACGCGCCGGAGGACTACCTCGCCGTGCCGCAGGAGGAGCTCGAGCAAGACATCTTCGCCACGGGCTTCTACCGGCAGAAGGCGAAATCGCTGCGCGGGATGATGCGGATGCTGCTCGAGGAATTCGACGGCGAGGTTCCGCGCACGCTCGAGGAGCTCGTGCGGATTCCCGGAGTCGCGCGGAAGACCGCGAACGTCGTCTCGGCCGAGCTCGGCCACGCGCAGGGTGTCGTCGTCGACACGCACGTGCGCCGTCTGTCGCAGCGGCTCGGCTTCACGAAGGAAGAGGACCCGGTGAAGATCGAGCGCGACCTGATGAAGCTCGTGCCGCGCGAGGACTGGGCGCGCTTCCCGCAGCTGATGATCTGGCACGGCCGCCGCGTCTGCGACGCGCGCCGGCCGCGCTGCGAGGACTGCGTCGTCAACGACCTCTGCCCCTCGACTCGTGTCTAGCGATCGCTTACGAGCGGTGCCCTGCAGAGTCAGTTGACGGACGGGTCTTCGGGCATCCGCGCGACGAGCTCGTAGACGCCGCCCTTGCGGCGGAGCACGTCGGCCCAGAGCTCGTCGGGTGCCTCGGTGAACGCGTCGTCGGCAAGTGCCGGCTCGAGGATCCAGTCGTCACGCTCGAGCTCGCTCTCGAGCTGGCCCGCCTCCCAGCCTGCGTAGCCGGCGAAGACACGGCGGCGCGTCGTCACGGGCACGACCTCGTCGGGATCGTCGAGAGCGGGGAAGCCCAGCGACCCGAACAGCGGTACGGCTGCTTCCTCGGGGTCGACGAACTCGCCGAGCACGAGCACTGCGTCCGGCTGCACGGGCCCACCGACCCAGACCTGCTCGCCGTCGTCGACGAGCGCCTCGAGCTGTGGCACGAGCTCGGCGACCGGCGACGGCGACGGCCGGTTGATCACGAGTCCTGCCGCGCCCTCGTCGCTGTGCTCGGTGATCAGGACGACGGCACGCCTGAAGTTCGGGTCGAGGAGCGACGGCGACGCGATGAGGAGGTTGCCCTGAAGCGTTTCCATGGCCATCGTCCTACGCGGTCCGAGGCGTGAGCGCGACGAGCAGGCCGCCGTCGTCGTCGTAGGCCGGGAAGAAGTCGCCCTTCACGGGCTTCTGGATGCCGCCGCGTGTGCGCAGCTCGATGTCCTCGTTCAGCCGGCGGACGCCCCATTCGAGCGCGAGCTTTGCCGGGTTGCGGTCGGCCTCGAAGCCCGCGAGCCCGAGCGCGTCGACGAGGTCGGCGCCGATCAGGTCGGCCTCGCCCCAGCCGGTGAGCTCGTAGACGCCGCGGCCGATCGCGAGGATACGGCCTTGCTGGTCGCACACGACGAGGCCCGCCGCAGGGGCGGGGTAGTAGTCGTCCATCAGCTCGAACAGGAAGCCGAAGCCGCAGCGGCGGCACGCGACCGCATCGTCGGACAGCCCTTCCTTGCCGTCGATGTCGATCGAGCGGTCCTTGCAGTTCGGGCAGATGTAGTAGGGCACCCGCTGAGGGTAGCGACGGTGTGGATGGCATCAGCCATCAGGCGCGTGGATGCTCGTCGACGCGCCGCACCCAGGCCTGCAGGCGTGGGTAGCGCCCGCCGAGGGGCATGTGCTCGACGAGCACGCGATGGAACAGCTCCTCGTCGCCCTCGGGCAGGCCGAACACCGCGTACTTGAGGAACGGGAAGGCGATGCAGTCGGCGACGCCGAACTCGCCGAAGAGATGGTCGCGCCCCGCGAGCAGCGACTCGAAGCGGTCGAGCGCCGCCGCCATCTGCGCGCTCCACTCGGCAACGAGCGCGAAGTTCGGCTCGGTTTTTGCGAGCTCGTCGGCGATCAGGTTTGGCGGCCGCTTCCAGAGCCGGTTGAACCAGTCGACGAAGAGCTCGACCTCGGCACGGCGCGCCTCGTCGGCCGGGTAGAGCGGCGGCTCGGGATAGCGCTCGTCGAGCAGCGCGATGATCACGGGCGAGTCGGTGACGACCTCGTCGCCGTCGACGAGCACCGGCACGAGCGACTGGCCGCTCACCTGCTCGAGCACCGAGCGGTCAAGCGGGTCGACGTCGATCCATTCGAGCTCGAGACCCTTGTGACCGGCCGCGAGCGCGACGCGTTCGACGTTCGTGGAGAAGGGGATGCGGTAGACGCGGAGCGCTATGCGTCGAACATATCTCTACACCCAGTGCTTGCGTCGGAACCAGATCAGCTGGAGCACGGTGGTGACGACGATCAGCGCGCCCGAGTACGCGTAGCCGTAGTGCCACTTCAGCTCGGGCATGTTGGCGAAGTTCTGTCCGTACAGGCCGACGATGAACGTCGGCAGGAGGATCAGCGACGCGATCACGGTGAGCCGTTTCATGACGTCGTTCTGGTCGTTCGCGATCTTCGCCTGGTGGTAGTCGCGCACGCTTGCGAGCAGGTCGCGCGAGAACTCGAGACCGTCGAACGCGCGCATCAACTTGTCGTACGCGGCGTTGAAAGCAATCTCGACGTCGTGCGGGAAGACCTCCACGCCCTGTTCGACCTCGACGACATCGTCGACGACACGCCGCACGGCGTCGCGCATCGGCGCCAGCGTGCGGCGGATGTGCAAGAGGTCGTGGCGCAACGTCGAGATTCGCTCGCGCGTCGCCGAGGCAGGCTGATCCTCGACCTTGTCCTCGAGCTCGTCGATTTCCGCGTCGATGTCGTCCACCAGGTCGAGGTACCGCTCCGCGACGTCGTCGACGAGCCGGTACGCGATCATCCCGGGCGCGTCGCCCTCCTTGACTGCGCTCTGCACGTCGCTCGGGTCATACGGCGGACGACCGCCCACCGGCGTCTTGCGAATCGTGAGGATCGTCGTTCCGGTGACGACGAGGTCGACCTCCTGGTAGTACAGCGCGTCGTCCTCAGGGACCTCGACCGGGAGCAGGATGATGCCGAAGACGTAGTCGCCGTGACTCCGCAGCGTGGGGCGCGGCTCGTCGTCGTGTTGCGGCGACGCGAGCAGCAGCTCGATCGCGCTCGCTTCGAGCGTGCAGGGCGTGCTCTCGCGCAGCTGCCTCTCGGTCGGGTCGAGCAGGTCGATCCAGTTCGTGGCCATCCGGCCTTGAGTTCGGCGCGCGTCGGCGCTGCCCTCCGCGCGGCTAGACGGCTACGGCCTCGTGGCCTTCCGACGCGGCGAGGAAGCGCTCGGCATCGAGTGCCGCCATGCAGCCCGTGCCGGCGGCCGTGACCGCCTGCCGGTAGATGTGATCCTGCACGTCGCCGGCTGCGAACACGCCTTCGATGTTCGTGGCGGTCGAGCCCGGTTTCGTCAGCAGGTAGCCGTTCTCGTCGTGGTCGAGCTGGTCGACGAAGAGCTTCGTGTTCGGATCGTGGCCGATGGCGACGAAGACGCCGTTCGTGGGCAAGTCGTGGACCTCGTCGGTCACCGTGTCGCGCAGCCGGATCCCCTCGACCGTGGTCTCGCCGAGGATGTCCTCGACGATCGCATTCGTGACGAACTCGATCTTCGGGTTTTGGCGGGCGCGCTCGAGCATGATCGGGGACGCGCGGAACTCGTCGCGCCGATGTACCACGGTCACCTTCGTGGCGTAGCGCGTGAGGAAGCTCGCTTCCTCCATCGCGGTGTCGCCGCCGCCGACGACCACGAGCTCGCGGTCGCGGAAGAACGCGCCGTCGCAGGTCGCGCACGCCGAGACGCCGCGGCCCTGAAGACGCTGCTCGCTGGAAAGCCCGAGCCAACGCGCGCTCGCACCCGTGGCCACGATCACCGCGTTCGCGCGGTACTCCTCGCCCTCGACCCAGACGCCGAACGGCCGCTCGGAGAAGTCGACGCGCGTCACGTCGTCCGTGACGAAGTCCACGTCGAAGCGCTCGGCCTGGCGCCGGAAATCGGCCATCATCTCGGGCCCCATGACGCCGTCCGGGTAGCCGGGGTAGTTCTCGACGTCGCTCGTGATCATCAGCTGGCCGCCCCAGTTGAAGCCCTCGATCACGAGCGGCTTCAGGTTCGCCCGCGCCGCATAGAGGGCCGCGGTATACCCGGCGGGGCCGCCGCCGATGATGATCAGATCGTGTACGTCGCTCATGTCAGTCCTTCCTCGAAAAACGTTCCTGCCGTATTCAACGAATCAGGCCGGATAGACGTTCCCGCGCCTCGATCCTGCGGCCCGGCCCCGATCACGGAGCTCCGCACAGTGTGCCGGGACACGGCCGGCGGCCGCAGCCGGATGAGTAAGATCGTCGGCCTCGGGCAAGGGGGATGCGGGACGTGGCACGGACGATTACCTGGGAGCGGCTTCGGGAGCTGGCCGGTTTCCGCGCCGAGAACGGCTGCGCGGTGAGCCTGTACGTGAACCTCGACCCGAGCGAGGCGCCGACCTCCGCCGACGTGGAGGCCCGGGCGCACTCCCTGATCAGCGAGAGCCATCGCATGCTCGAGGAGCGCAAGAACTCGATGGCCCGCGTCCAGCGCGAGGCGCTGAAGAGCGACATCGGGCGGATCACCGCGTGGTTCGACGACGGGCTCGACCGTCAGGGGCTTCGCGGCATTGCCGTCTTCGCCGCCACGCTCGACAACTTCTGGAGCACGGTGCCGGTGCCGGATCCCGTGGCCGACGAGGTGAAGATCGGTACGGCGCTGTACCTCGTGCCGCTCGCACGCGTCGCCGGGCGGAGCCACGGTGTCCTCGTCGCGGCCCTCGGCCGTGAGCGCGGGCAGGTGTTCACGCTCGAAGGCGGTCAGCTCGTCGAGTTCGCCGACGAGACCGAGGACGTTCCGGGGAGGCACGACCAGGGAGGCTGGTCGCAGGGGCGCTACGAGCGCCACATCGACGAGATCGTCGAGCGTCACTGGCGGCGCGTCGCCGACACGCTCGACCGGTGCGTCCGCGCACGCCGCGGAGCGCGCGTCGTGCTCGTCGGCGTGGAGGACATGCGCTCGGACTTCGAGGGCATCCTCTCGAACGAGGTGAAGGGCTGCCTCATCGGTTGGACTGCAACCGAGGCCCATGCCGACGCAACGCAGCTACTCGAGGCCGCTCGTCCGGTGCTCGACCGCTGGTGGGCGAAGCGCGAAGGGGAGCTGATCGAGCGCTGGCGCGAAGAGGCCGCGAAGCATGGCCGCGCGGCGACCGGCTGGCACCAGACGCTCGAGGCGGCCTCCGACGGCCGTGCCGAGCTGTTGCTCGTGCAGGACGGCGCCGACGCTCCCGCGTTCCAGTGCCCGCGCTGCGGGCGCGCCCAGGTGTCGAACGGCAGCTGTCCGCTCGACGGCACGACGCTCGAGGGCCGCGACAGCGGACTCGATCTCGCGGTGCACCAGACGCTGGCGCACGGCGGCACGGTGCAGGTGATCCGCGGGCTGCGCGACCTGGATCCGGTCGGCGGCGTCGGCGCGCTGTTGCGCTACTGAGTTGCTGAACTACTAAGCGGCGTCGAGCGCACGCGGGAGCGCGGCCGGCGGATCGGCGGCGACGACGAGCTCGACCTGCTGGTCGCTCGCGCGCTCGAGCTTGGTCTCGAACCGGTCGAGACGTTTATCCGACTCGGCGTACTTGCTCGTGGCCCGCGACAGATGCGTCCCGACGAGCTCGTAGTCCTCCCTGAACTTCGAGAAGTCCTTGTGCAGTGCGGCGCAGTACGCCATGACCTCGTGCGCCGTCTTCTCGATCTGCAGCCCCTTGAGCCCGAGGGCAATCACTTGAAGGTACGCGGAAAATGTCGTGGCCGATACCGGGAAGACACGCTTGTTGTGCGCGTAGGCGAGCAGGGCGCCCGTCTTGCCGGAGATGAGCTCGTAGTAGATCGCTTCGGCCGGCAGATACATGAACGCCCAGTCGTACGTGCCTTCGCCCGGAAGGATGTACTTGCCGGCGATCGCATCGATGTGGCCTTTCACATCGCGCGTGAACGCCTTTTCGTGAAGTTGCTCTTCCGTCTCCGAGTCAGCGGAAGTCATCCGCTCGAAGTTGTCGAGCGGGAACTTCGCGTCGATCGGGACGAGCTGGCCGGCTCGGATCACTGCGTCGACGCGCTCGCCGGTCGAGAACGTGTGCTGGAGCTCGTAGGCGTCGGGTGGCAGCCGGTCGCGAAGGAGATTCTCCAGCAGCAGCTCGCCGAACCCGCCGCGTGCTTTCGGGGGGCGTAGCGCCTGCTCGAGCCTGCCGAGATCCTTCGCGCGGTCGATCATCTCTGCGGTCGCCTTCGTGACTTCGCCAAGCCGTTCATGGATCTGGGTCGTGGTCTGGCCCGCGGTGGCGAGGCGCCGGTCGACCTTCGTGTCGAGCTCCGAGAGGCGCCGGTCCATCGTCTCGATGACGCCCTGGAGCCGCCGGTCCACTTCCGCATTGCGCGAGGTCAGCTCGACCCCCGTCTGCTCACGCAGGCTGCCGAGCTCCCCGCGCAGGAGACGTGGGAGCAGGACGGCCGCGGCCGCCACCGCTGCGACGATGACGAGGAGGACGAGGACGAGGGCGGCGATAACCATGGCCGACGAACGCTAGAGCAGGGGTCGGACGGACGGCCGGACCACGAAAAGGCCAGATCTGACAAACCCGTGAGTCCATCGGATCTGGCTCGCGCACACTAACCCGGTCGCGCGCGGCGGGTCAACCCGGAAAAAGCCGCTCTTTGCGGACGACCGGCGCTAGCCGGCGAGCGCAGACCGGCGTTAGCCGGCGAGCGCGGTGTCGAGTGCGAGCACGAGCGTGGCCGCGTCCGTCGGCGACTGCAGCCCGACGAGCTTCGGCGTCGTCCCCGCCTTGCCGACGAGGATGGTCGGCGTCGACTGCACCTTGTCCTTCAGGGCTGCCGCGTCGAAGCCGGAGGCGGTCTTCGAGACCGAGGACGAGTTCCGGTCGGAGAGCAGCTGCGGCACCTTCAGGCCGGGGATGCTCGCGGCCGCGGAGGCGACCATGTCGTCGCTCAGCCAGCCCGTGTTCTCCGTGCCCTGATTGAAGTAGAGGACCTCGGCGAAGTTGAAGGCCTTGTTCTGGTTGCCGGCGGCGACCATCGCCTTGCGGCCGCGCGAGGAGTCGACCCCGATGAAGTCGAGTATGCGCACCTCGATCTTCACCTTTCCGGTCCTCACGTACTTCGAGACGATGTCCGGGAGCACCTGGGTGTCGAACTGCTGGCAGAACGGGCACTGGAGGTCGATGTACTCGACGATCGTCACCTTCGCGAAGGGCGAGCCGAGCACCATGCCCTTCTGCGGGATCCCCTTGAAGTAGCGGTCGACCTCGGGCGACCCGGGCAGCCCGCTCGCGATCGAGCCGACGGCCGGCACGCCCTTCGGCGTCGAGGAGCCGCCGCCCGCGAAGACGACGATCAGCACGACGACGACCGCGATCACCGCTGCCGCTGCGCCCGCGCCGATGAGCACGCGCGGCGAGGCCTGGCGCCCGCGCGGCGCGCCCTTCGACTGCACGCGAGGCGGCGCTGCCGCCTGCGCGCGCCGCGCCTCTCTGCTCTTCTTGCCGCTAGCCATCGGCCGGAAGCGTAGCCGCGTCGCCGGAGCCCGAGGCGGCTAGCCCTAAGAATCCGATGAGCAGGACGGACGCGGTGAGCGAGAGCGTCGGGATCGTCATGTAGCCGAACTCGTTGATCCACTTCGTGGCGCAGCCGCCGGGGGCGGACATGAGGCACGCCTGCGCCTGCTTGACGACACCGTTCTCGACGAGCAGGTGGTAGACCGAGATGCCGGCCCCGACGACGGGCAGCGGCAGCAGATAGCGCGCGAAGCGGTGCTCGCCGTGGAAGGCGGCGAGCAGCGTCAGGATCGACAGCGGGTACATGGTGATCCGCTGGAACCAACACAGCTCGCACGGGACGAAGTGCGCAATCTCCGAGAAGAAGAGGCTGCCGCCCGTGGCGATCGCCGCGACGACGAACGCCCCCCACAGCTCGTAGCCCCAGAGCGCCGTGCGCAGTATGCGCAGCGGGCCGCGCACGCCGGCCACCGCCGCGAGCCCGACGAGGATCATCAGACCTGCGAGTACCTGGCCGACGACGCCGAGAACCGCGAGCGCGACAATCGTCGAATGCGTCATCGGGGAGACCTTGCCAGAAACGCCGTCCGCTAGCATCGCCGGTCGTGGCCCGGACCTCGCCGACGAAGACGCTGGCAGCACCGGGCGCGCTCCTCGCCGCCGTCGTGCTCGCACTCGTGCTCACGCCGTACGGCTCGGCGAGCCCCGCACCCCGCCCGATCCCCTGGGCAAAGCTGGGGCCGCTGCAGAACGGCCCGCCGCCGTGGAACAACGGCGTCGCCTCCCTCACGCGCCGCCTGAAGCTGCTCGGGCTGACCGCGCTCGGCGCGGAGGGCTCCGTGGAGCACATCCACCAGCACCTCGACCTGTACGTCAACGGGAAGAAGGTGCAGCTCCCGCCGTTCGTCGGGATCAACGACAACTCGTACATCACCGAGGTGCACGTGCACGACACCTCCGGCGTCATCCACATCGAGTCGCCGACGAACGACGCGTTCACGCTCGGGCAGCTCTTCGGCGAGTGGGGCGTGAAGCTCACGACGTCGTGCGTCGGCCGCTACTGCGGCCATGTCAAGTGGTGGGTCAACGGCGCGCGGCGCACCGGCGACCCGGCCGGCCTCGGGCTGAGGTCGCACCAGGAGATCGTGATCGCGGCCGGCCCGCCGCCGCTCGTGATCCCGAGGTCGTACCCGTTCCCGTAGGCGAGTAGCGCTACGCTCCCTCCGCCGGGGTGGCGGAACTGGTCAGACGCGCCCGACTTAAAATCGGGTGGCCTTCGGGCCGTGCGGGTTCAAGTCCCGCTCCCGGCATGGCGGCTTCGCTTCGCTCGCCTGCACGGGGGAAACCATGTTTCCCCCGTGGGCCCCCTTCTTCGCTGCTGCTGGTGAGACGGAATCACTGCTGCGCGGAGCGAAGCTCCGCTCCGCGACTGGGGCTCGCACCATACGATCGCGCGGTGACGGTCGTCGTGCGCGAGGAGTGTTAGTGGATCCGCTGCTGCAGATCGCGGACGACCTCGAGCGGCGCGACGCGTGTGCGGCGGCGGCGCTGCTCGAAGTCGAGCAGCTTCAGGCCGAGGTCGACGAGTTGCGCGCTCACGCCGGTGCGGCGGCGGCGTTCCTGCGAGAGCTGCCCGCCGCCCTGAGCCTGCTCGACGGCGAGGATCGCGCCGCGGGCGAGGCGCAGGCGCGCGTCGCGGAAGCGTTGCGTGCCGCCGACGAGGAGCTGGCGCGTGTGCGGGAGCGCGGAAGCGAGAGTGCGCGACTCGAGGCAGCCCGCGCCGCGCAACATGCGCGCGACGCGGTGGAGGAGGCCGCGCTGCGCGTCGCACGCGCGCAGCACGAGCGGCAGCTCGTCGAGCGGGAGGCCGACGAGCGCGGCGCGGAGGCCGAGCGCCTCGAGCGCCGCGGCGCCGAGCTGTCGCTGCACGCACGGCTCGAGCGCGACGTCCCGCCGCCGGAGACCGGGCTCCACGGGCTGCTCGACTGGGCCGCGCGGGCGCGTGGCGAGCTGCTCGTCTCCCACGCCGCGCTCGCGACGGAGCGCGACAAGCTCGTCCGCGAGGCGACCGAGCTGCTCGCGGGCGTTCTCGGCGAGCCCGTCCTGGGCGGCCCCGTCGCGGGGGTGCGCGAACGCCTGCGCCGGGCGCTCCGCATAGACTGACCCGGTGGCAAGCCTTGAGGCATCGCCCCTCGAGCAACCGCTCGAATGGGACACGCCGCTCTTCCTGATGGCACGCGCGCAGTTCGAGCAGTCGCTGCCGTTCGCCGACGTCTCGGACATGGTCGTGGAGCGCCTCAGCTATCCCGAGCGCGCGCTGATCACGAGCGTGCCGCTCCGCCTCGACGACGGCACGATCAAGATCTTCGCCGGCTATCGCGTGCAGCACTCGACGGTGCTCGGCCCGACGAAAGGCGGCATCCGCTACGACCCCGAGGTCTCGCTCGGCGAGTGCGCGGCGCTGGCCACGTGGATGACGTGGAAGTGCGCGCTACTGCGGCTGCCGTACGGCGGCGCGAAGGGCGGGATCCGCTGCAACCCGCGCGCGCTGTCGCTGAAGGAGCTCGAGCGCCTGACGCGGCGGTTCACCTCCGAGCTGCTCGAGATGATCGGGCCGCACACGGACATTCCGGCGCCCGACATGGCGACGAACGAGCAGACGATGGCGTGGATGATGGACACGTACGCGATGCAGATGGGCCACGTCGTGCCGGAGGTCGTCACCGGCAAGCCGGTCTCGATCGGCGGCTCCGTGTTCCGGCGCGAGGCGACCGGCGCAGGCGTCGTGATGGTCACCGAGCAGGCGTGCGCGAAGCTGGGGTGGAGGCTCGACGGCCAGCGCTGCATCGTGCAGGGCTTCGGCAACGTCGGCGGCGTCGCGGCGTCGGAGCTGCACGACAAGGGCGGGAAGGTCGTCGCCGTCGCCGACATCTCGGGCGGCCTGCACGACGAGAAGGGGCTCGCGATTCCGGAGCTGCACGCGTACGTCGCGGAACACGGCTCGCTCGAAGGCTACGACCGCTGCGAGCGAGTGACGAACGAGGAACTGCTCGAGCTGCCGTGCGACATCTTGATCGCCGCGGCCCGCGAGGACCAGATCACCGGCATGAATGCGGCGCGCATCCACGCGCGGCTCGTCGTCGAGGGTGCGAACGGCCCGACGACGCTCGAGGCCGACGCGATCCTCGCCGACCGCGGCATCCAGGTCGTGCCGGACATCCTCGCCAACGCAGGCGGCGTCACCGTCTCCTACTTCGAGTGGGTACAGGATCTCGGTCGCCTCTTCTGGAACCGCGACGAGATCCGCAGCAGGCTCGCCGACAAGATGACCGACGCATTCGACCGCGTGTGGTCGGTGTCGGTGGAGAAGGAGATCACGTTGCGCCAGTCGGCGATGGTCGCCGCCATCCGCGAGGTGGCGGGTGCGCTCGAAGCGCGTGGGATCTATCCGTGAGCGATCAACGCGTTCGCGACGCGATGGTGACGGAGCCGACGAAGCTCGGCGCCGGCGAGAGCGCGCAGGCGGGCGGCCTCTGTCTCGTGAACCCCGACATCCGCGCGGTGTTCGTGTGTGAGGACGACGGGACGCTGATCGGCGTGATCACGCGCAAGACGCTCGTGCGCGAGGTGGTCGCCGCGGGGCTGCACCCGGCTGAGGTGATCCTGCGGGACATCTGCGAGCCGCCGTTCTTCACGCTCGACGCGTCGCTGTCGCTCGACGACGCGTTCCAGACGCTCGAGGAGCGCGATCTCGAGCGCGTGCCCGTGGTCGAGGCCGGGCGGCTCGTCGGCGTGCTCTCTCGCGCGGTCGTGCAGCGGCGGCTGGCGGAGGACGAGCCGACGGCGCTCGATCCGGATCCCGGCTCGCTCGTGCTCTAGCGCGTCAGCAGCAGGTGTAGGCGCCCGGCGGTGCGGCGCCCTCTTCGGGCGCGGGCAGCTCGGCCGCGGCGAACGCGGCTCCGTCGAGGATGTCCCGCTCGCTCACCTCGATCTCGTCGAGTGCGAAGAAGTCGAGCGCTTCGACGAGGATCAGCGCACCGGCGACGATCACCGGCGCACGTTCGGGCTCCATCGAGGGAAGCTCGCGGCGTTCCGCGACGGGCAGCGATGCGAGCCGCTCGAGCTGCGCACGTGCGCCGTCGCGTGTGAGGCGGTGGCCGTGTACGCGCTCGCGGTCGTAGTGCGCGAGGTCGAGGTCGAGCGCTGCGAGCGTCGTGAGCGTTCCGGCGACGCCGATCGCGTTTGCGACGCCGGCCCGCACGTCGCCGGGGATGTGCTCTGCGAGCAGCGAGCGGATCGAGCCGGCGCACTCGGCGAGCTCGCGCGGCGCCGGCGGGTCGAGCCGGAGATAGCGCTCGGTGTGGCGCACGGAGCCGAGCTCGAGGCTCGAGTGGAAGCCGCCGGCGATCAGCTCGGTCGAGCCGCCGCCGATGTCGAGGATCAGCGTGCCGGCCGCCGGCTGCGTGCCGGAGCCGACGCCCCGCACCGTCATCTGCGCTTCTTCGTCGCCGCTCAGCAGCCGCGTCGCGAAGCCGTAGCCCCACTCGATCTCGCCGAGGAACGCCTCGCCGTTCTCCGCGTCGCGCACGGCGCTCGTCGCGACGAGCAGCGTCCGCTCGGCGCCGAGCGACTCCAGGATGCGGCGGTAGTCGGAGAGCGCGTTGCGCGTTCGCGCGATCGGAACGGGGAGGAGGCGGTGCCGCGCGTCGACGCTTTCGCCGAGCCGCGTGATGCGCGTCTCGCGGTGCACCTCGTCGAGCATGCCGTCGGCGACGTCTGCGACGAGCAGGCGCGTCGTGTTCGTGCCGAGGTCGAGCGCGGCGACTCTCATTTGCTCGGGTAGATCCAGGCAAGACGCGTGAACGTGTCCTGCGCCTCGTCGAGCGCCTGCCGGAGGATCGCGAGGCGCGCCAGATCGACGCGCAGCCGCGAGACGCTCGCCTCGAGCTTCGCGGTGTCGGTAGCGGCGCCCAGCTTGTCGGCCGTCGCCTCGCCCAGATCGGCGAGCCGCTCGAGCCCGCTGCCGACGCCGCGGCGCAGCCGCTTGAGCGCGCGCCAGCCCGCGAGCGCGCGCACGCCGAGCAGCGCGAGTGCACCCGCGCCGGCGAGAACGCCGACGATCAGGGCGGCGTAGATTGCCCAGTTCCACACGCCGCAGATCGTATCCGCGGGGAAAACCGGTGCTACAATTCCGCCCAACGGCGCGGGGTGGAGCAGTCAGGTAGCTCGCCGGGCTCATAACCCGGAGGTCGCAGGTTCAAATCCTGCCCCCGCTATGGTGAAAGGCCCCGGAAACGGGGCCTTTCGCGTAACCGTTCAGCCGGGGTCGGTTGTTAGGCCGGGAGGAGGCTGGGTGGCGGGAGCGCCCTGATCCGAGCAGCAATGTCCGAGGCGGCAGGGAGAGCACGCGGGGGCTCCAGCGATCGAGTGCGCGCGGG
>JANMWV010000251.1:0-14621 GCA_031394165.1 Actinomycetes bacterium | reverse complement strand
GCGGGCGATCCGGTCGGGGTCGAGCTCCTTCACGGGCCTAACTGCCACGTCCCGCGACGTGGTCGCGGGACGTGGCGGGCGCAGAGGTGCCGGGTCGGCTCAGGTCCCTTCGTCCCACGAGGCCAGGTACTTCTCCTGCTCCGCCGTAAGGATGTCGATGTCGATGCCCATCGTCGCGAGCTTGAGGCGCGCGATCTCGTGGTCGATCACCGCCGGTACCGGGTACACCTTGTTCTCGAGCTCGCCGGCGTGCTGCACGGCGTACTCGAGGCCGAGGGCCTGGTTCGCGAAGGACATGTCCATCACGAGCGCCGGGTGCCCTTCGGCGGCCGCGAGGTTGACGAGCCGTCCGTCCGCGATCAGATAGATCCGGCGGCCGTCGTCCATCGTGAACTCCTCGACGAACTCGCGGGCCATCCGGGTCTCGGATGCGAGCGAACGCAGCGCCGGGATCTCGATCTCGACGTTGAAGTGGCCCGTGTTCGCGAGGATCGCGCCGTCTTTCATCAGTGGGTAGTGCTGCGCGCTGATCACGTTCTTGTCACCGGTCGCGGTGCAGAAGATGTCGCCGATCTTCGCGGCGGCCTCCATCGTCAGCACCTCGAAGCCGTCCATGACCGCCTCGAGCGCCTTCATCGGGTCGACCTCGTTCACGATCACGTGCGCGCCGAGGCCGCGTGCCCGCGACGCGACGCCGCGCCCGACCCAGCCGTAGCCGGCGACGACGAACTTCTTGCCGGCGAGCAGCACGTTCGTCGCGCGGATGATGCCGTCGATCGTCGACTGGCCCGTGCCGTAGCGGTTGTCGAACATGTGCTTCGTCATCGCCTCGTTGACCGCGATGATCGGGAAGCCGAGCTTGCCCTCGGCCTCGAGCGCCTTGAGACGGATCACGCCGGTGGTCGTCTCCTCGGTGCCGGCGATCACGTCGCCGAGCTGCTCGCGCCGCGCCGAGTGCAGCACGCTGATCACGTCGGCGCCGTCGTCCATCGTGAAGTGCGGCTTGTGATCGACCGACGCCTCGATGTGCGAGTAGTAGGTGTCGTGATCCTCGCCCTTGATCGCGAAGCACGAGATGTCGTACACGTCGACGAGAGCCGCAGCGACGTCGTCCTGCGTCGAGAGCGGGTTCGACGCGCACAGCACCACGTCGGCGCCGCCCGCCTTCAGCGTCCGCATCAGGTTGGCGGTCTCCGTCGTGACGTGCAGGCAGGCCGCAATGCGGTAGCCGGCCAGCGGCTGCTCCTGCTCGAAGCGCTCGCGGATCGCGGCGAGCACCGGCATCTGCCGGTCGGCCCACTCGATCCTCCGCTTGCCTTCGCCCGCGAGGGCGAGATCCTTGACGTCGTAGCGTTTCGTTGTAGCCATTCGATTCCTCTCCTAGGCGGCGAGCAGCCGCTCATGCTTGCGCTGTTCCCATTCGACCCACGCGAGGTCGTCGGCGCCGGCGAGCCAGCCGTCGACGGCCCGTCGAAGCTCGGGCTCACGCCGAAGCCGCGCCGCGAACAGGAAATCCGAGATCTCGAGACCGAACCGTCCCCGCAGCTCGGCGAGCGACCGCAGCTGGTTCAGCTGACGGAGACTGTAGAGCCGATACCCGGCGGCGGTGCGGTTCGGGACGACCAGGCCGAGGCGCTCCAGATACCGGAGCATCCGCGGCGACCACGCCGTGTGCGCCGCCGCCTCCCCGACCTTCAGCCCGTCCATGCGCCTACCCTAACACACGTCTGTCAAGGTTCGCCCCGGCCAGCCGCGCCTGCTGCACCTGGCAGACCGGCCTGACCCGCCGGACCGGTCTAAGCAACTGGTCTGAGCAACAAGAATCCCTGCACGTCAGGGGGTCGAGGAGAGCGATGCTCAGGGCTCGCTCGTCCCCGCCCGTCCGTACGCGTCCTCGAGCCGAACCACGTCGTCGAGATGCGGCGTCGAGACCTCGAGAATCGTCGTGTCCTCGAGCGCCGTGACGCGGTGCACCGTACCCGGCCGGTACCGGAAGCACGCGCCTGCGGCGATCACCTCAGTGTTCAGCATCCCCTTCCCCGCCTCGCCCAGCTCGAGCGTCGCCTTGCCGCTCTGGACGTACCAGCTCTCGTCCTTCTCGTTGTGGAACTGGAGGCTGAGCGAGAAACCCGCGCGCACCCAGAGGATCTTGCCGACGTAGAGCTCGGTGTCGGCCCAGATCAGCTCCCAACCCCACGGCTTCTCGACGCGGCGCGGCTCGAAGGCCCAGCGGTCGAGGCCCTCGAAGTTCGGCGAGTCGACGCTCACGCTCCCCTCCGCCTCGGCCGCCATTCCGGGTGCTCGTTCATGTAGTCCTCGGCGAGCCGGAGATCCTTGGGCGTGTTGACCGTCAGCCAGACGCCCTGATGGCGAAAACCGTGCAGCTTGCCCTCGGCCGCCAGCTCGGGGAACGTGCTCTGCTCGTGGTCGCCCTTCTCCGGCAGCCGCGCCAACGCTTCGTCGCCGAGCGTGTAGACGCCGGAGTTGACCCAGTCGTCGAGGAGCGGCGCCTCGCGGAAGCCGGTCACGCGGCCGTCGCCCCGGAGATCGACGACGCCGAACGGGGAGCGCACCTGCGCGACGACGATCGTCGCGGCGGCCCCGGAGCGCTCGTGCTCCGCGAGGAGCGCCGAGAAGTCGACGTCGAGCAACTCGTCGCCGTTCAGCGCCAGCACCGGGCCTTCCTCGCGGCGGCGCGACGCCGCGAGCCGCAGCCCGCCGCCGCGGCCGAGCGGCTCGGGCTCGCCCACCGGGTCGATCTCTGCGCCGATCCCCCCGAGCGCGTTGACGAACGCCTCCTCCTGCCCCGCCCGGCATGCGACGATCACGCGCGTCACCCCGGCGCCGGCCAGTCGTGCGACGGTGTACTCCGCGAGCGGGAAGCCGCCGACCGGCACGAGCGGCTTCGGCAGCCCCTGCGCCGCCTCGCCCAGCCGCTCCGCCTTGCCGCCTGCGAGGAGCAGCGCCTCCATCAGCGCTTGAGTTCCGGCGCGGCGCGTAGCTCGGGCTTCGCCGGCGATGCGTGCCGCGGGCGGCCGATCCCCTCGTAGACGAAGCCGGCGTCGCGGGCGACGACCGGGTCGAGCAGGTTGCGGCCGTCGATGATGATCGGGCGCGCCATCGAGTCGCGAATCTCCGGCGTGAGCATCGAGTGCAGCTCCGGCCATTCGGTGACGATCACCGCAGCGTCGGCGTCGCGCACGGCCTCGGCAACGGTGTCGAAGAGGTCGATGCCGCGCAGGTCGTCGGGATGCGCGACGGGATCCCACGCACGCACCTCGGCGCCCTCGGACAGGAGCCTGTACGCGATCACGCGGCTCGGCGCCTCACGCATGTCGTCGGTGTTCGGCTTGAAGGCGAGCCCGAGCAGCGCGATCTTCTTGCCGCGGAGCGAACCGACGTGCTTCTGCAACTTCTGCACGACGCGCCGCTTCTGCAGCTCGTTCACCTCCCACACCGCCTGGAGCAGCAGGAACGGGTAGCCGGAGTTGCCGGCAAGCTGCTTGAGCGCGGTCACGTCCTTCGGGAAGCACGAGCCGCCGAACCCGACGCCTGCGCGCAGGAAGTGCGAGCCGAGCCTGTGATCGAGCCCGACACCGCGCGCGACGTCGACGACGTCGGCACCGACGAGCTCGCAGACGTTCGCGATCTCGTTGATGAAGCTGATACGCGTCGACAGGAACGCGTTTGCGGCGAGCTTCACGAGCTCGGCGGAGGGAACGTCCGTGCGCACGAACTCGGTGTCGATCGCGCCGTGCAGCGCGGCGACGCGGTCGCCGTCCTCGTCGTCGAACGCGCCGATGACGATGCGGTCGGGGCTCATGAAGTCCGCGACGGCACTGCCTTCGGCGAGGAACTCCGGGTTCGAGACGTACCCGATGCCCTGGAGGCCGCGAGCGTCGAGACGCGAGCGCACGTGCGTGCCGGTGCCGACCGGCACGGTGCTCTTCATCACGACGACCGGACGGCTCGGCAGCTCGGCCGGCAGCTCGTCGATCACCGACCACACCGCAGCGAGGTCGGCGTCGCCCGACTCGGTGGGCGGCGTGCCGACGGCCACGTAGAGGAAGTCAGCGCCGTCCACGGCCTCAGCGATGTCGAGGGTGAAGTGGATCCGCTCCCGGTTCCGCTCGAGGACGAGATCGAGGCCCGGCTCGTAGATCGGCACCTCACCGGCGCGGAGCCGCTGGATGCGCTCGGCGATGACGTCGCGGATCACCACCTCGTGGCCGAGGTCGGCGAAGCACGCCCCGGTGACGAGGCCGACGTAGCCGGCTCCGAACATTCCGATCTTCGACATCGCGCGAAGCCTACTTCGACCCGAGCGGCTGGAGGCCCTTGGCGATCGCGAGCATCGTCTCGTTCGACAACTCGTCGCGCAGGGTGTTGACGACCCAGTAGCTCGCCGCGCCGCTTCGCAGCACGACCATGTGGATGTTGCCGCCGACTGTGTAGAGGTCGAGCCGGCGACCGTCGGCGAGCGCGATGTGATCGGTCGGGCGCCGGATGACCGGAGCAGTCGTCCAGTCGGTCTCCATGATCTGCCAGTAGATGTTGCCTCTGGCGAACGTGAGGCAGAGCGCCGAGCGGCCGGCGATCGGCTTGTACGCGCGCACCGGCTCGAGCTGCGCAAAGTATGAGCTGCTCTCGATCACGTGCGGCACCATCAGCCGGAACGGAAGCTTCGAGCGCACGTCCCTGATCGCCGTCTGCGCATACCCCGGATCGATCCGCACGGACGCCGTCTCGTGCACCGGCGTCGCGACGATGTTGGCCTGCGGGTCGATCAGCTGCCCGTCGAAGCTCGACCCGACGACGACGACGACGAGCGGGTTCGCCGCACTCAGGGCAAGCGGCGAGAGCTCCGGCGGCAGCGGCGCGGTGACGGCGTGCGGTCCGAACGCGACTGCGATCTGCCGTGCTGCGGCTTTCGCGTTCGGCTGCACGGCGTCGTAGTAGACGAGCGTCTGGTCGTAGGTCTGCGTCGGCGCGTTCGGCTGGGCCGGGGGCGGCAGCTGCACTGTGTGGAAACCCTGAAGCCCAAGCTTGTACGAGGTGTCGCGCGCGAGCCCCGGCACGTTCGTCCCGTTGAGGACGAGCGTCGTGATCGCGGCGCGTTGCAGCGGCGGCTGCTTCGGTGCCTGCGGCTTGCGACCGAGTGCGACAGCGTTCGCGCGCGTCGGCAGGGTCACGTCCGGGTGCATGAAGGACGCAACGGCCGCTTGCATGTCTGCGTTGGTCGCGCAGACCTGCGCGTTGAGGAAGCCGCAGTTGACGAGGTTCGGGATCTGGACGCGGAAGAGGTGGCCGCCCCCGAGGTTCGACGCAAGGCCGGCGTACTTCTCGATCTCAGTGAAACCCAACGCGCCGCCGGAGCCGCCGCGCGCGATCACAATGTTGTTCTTGAGCGCGCCGATGATCGGCGGGATGTTCGTCAGCGACATGCTCGTCGCAAGGCGGTCCTTCAGCGCTTCGAAGAAGAGCTGCTGCCGCGCGAGGCGGTAGATGTCCGAGTCGGTGTGGCGGAAGCGGACGAAGTCGAGCGCCTGCTGCCCGTCGAGCTGCTGGTAGCCGGGCTCGAGATCGATCTTCGCGTAGCCGCTCGGCCCCGTGACGGTGTTGATGTAGCGGTGATCGACTTGCATGTAGACGCCGTGCATCTTGTTCACGAGCAGCTTGAAGCCGTGGAAGTTGACCGTGATCAGGTAGTTCACGGGAATTCCGGTCAGCTTCTCGACGGTGTCGAGCGTGCCGCGCACGCTACAGCGGGACCAGGCGGAGTTGATCCGGTCGGTCGTCACCGCGGTCGTCGGATCGCAGTAGATCGGCACCTGAAGATCGCGCGGGAACGAGAGCAGCGACAGCGTGTTCGTCTGCGGGTCGGCGCGGATGAGCATGATCGTGTCGGAGCGCGAGTCCTTCGCGCTGAAGCCGAGGGCGCCGGCGCGCGCGTCATAGCCGATCACGAGCGCGACGGCCGGCTCCGACGGTGCCGGCAGCTTCGCGAGGTCCTTTTGCGAAGCCTTGACCTCCTTCGAGTGCGGCGCGAGCGCATTCAGCGTCTCATGCGCATAGAGATAGAGCCCGCCCGAGAGGCCCGTGACGACGATCACGAGCGCGAGCAGGATCCAGCCGAAGATCTTGGCGGCCGTGCTGCGGGTCGACGGCGGCGGCGGAGGCGGTGGCGGCGCGTAGCGCCGCATCGGCTCGACGACGGCGGGCGGCAGGACGGCGCGGCCGTTGCCGTTCACGGTCGCGGCGCGACCCATTCCTCTCTTGAGCGTCGTCCGCATGCGAAGGCTCGGCTCCCCCGCGGGCGCCGAAGGGCCACGATACCGCAGGGTCCGGCGACGCCTTGTTAGAGGTCTGTGACGGCCCCGCTAGGCCGTGAGGCCGGCTTTGGTCGCATTCAGGCGGTCGGCGAGCACTCGCACGAGGGCGCTGACGACGGCAGGCGGGAGCTGCGCCCGAACCGTGACCGAGTGCAGCACCACCGTAATCCGCCCCCGGCCGAGCGCCACGACGTCGGTGACGAGGCGGGCCGCCTGCTTCGGGCCTACCTGGAACACGAAGCGGTAGTAGAGGCTCCGCTCGGCCGAGCCCGGAGCCGCGAGCCGTTTCGCCGAGACGATGCTCACCTGCACCTTCTGCCCCACGCCCGAGCGGGCGCTCTGGAGCAGGCACGTTCTCATGAGCGCAAGCGTCGACACTCGCCAATCCCTGCGCGCCTCCGCCGCCGTGCGGAAGAAGTCGACCTCGGAGCCGACGTTCGTGACGCCGTCCTTCCACGTGAACGACGGGTCGACCTTCGCGGTCTGCACCATGTTCGACTCGTCGGGGCCTGCGGTGCACGGCGGTACCGGCTTCGGCGGCGGATCGAGCTTCCACCCGGCGGTGAGATCCTTCGGCCGCAGCGCGAGTGCGGCGGCGCGCTTCATGTCGGCAGCGACGTGGCGCTGTCTCGGGGCCTTCGGATCGACGGCCGCGCCGACGACGGCGGGGACGGCGAGAGCCGCGACGAGAACGAGGAGCGGGACCGTCAGGCGCATGTTCCTAGGCTGCCACGTTCGCGGTGTCGGGTGTCGGCTCATAGCCGAGATTCGGCCGCAACCAGCGCTCGGCCTCCTCGACCGGGATCCCCTTGCGTGCTGCGTAGTCCGCGACCTGGTCGTGCGCCACGCGGCCGACGGCGAAGTAGCGCACCTCGGGATGCGCGAGATAGATGCCGCTGACGCTCGCCGCCGGAGTCATCGCATACGACTCGGTGAGCGCGATACCGATGCGCTCCGCGTCGAGCAGCTCGAACAGCTTTCCCTTCTCGCTGTGATCCGGGCACGCGGGATAGCCGAACGCCGGGCGAATGCCGCGGAAGCGCTCGGCCGAGAGGTCTTCCTTGGAGAGCAGCGGCCCCGCCTCGTACCACTCGCGGCGGGCGACTTCGTGCAGGTACTCGGCGAAGGCCTCGGCGAGCCGGTCGGCGAGCGCCTTGACCATGATCGAGCGGTAGTCGTCGAGCTCCGCCTCGAAGCGCGCACTCAGCTCGCCCGCGCCGATACCGGCGGTGACGGCGAACGCACCGATGTGATCGCGCGCAGGCGACACGTAGTCGGCGAGGGAGCGGTTGGCCCGCGAGTCGCCGTACGCCGCCTGCTGGCGGAGGAAGCAGAAACGCGTCTCCGCATCGGCCCGAACCAGGATGTCGTCGCCGTCGGCAGCGGCCGGCCAGAAGCCGTACACGCCGCGCGCCTGGAGCAGCCCGCCGGCGACGATCTCGTCGAGCAGTTGCAGCGCGTCGTCGTAGACCTCGCGAGCGGCGGGCTGGTCGAGGATCGCGGGGAAGCGCCCTTTCAGCTCCCAGGCGTGGAAGAAGAACTGCCAGTCGATGTACTCGCGCAGCGTCGAGAGCGACGGCTCGATCGTCCGCGTGCCGACGAATGGGGGCGCCGGCACGTCGTCGAATGCGACGCGGTGACGATTCGCGCGCGCGTCGGCCAGCGGCAGCAACGGCTTGCGCTCCTTCTCGGCGTACTGTGCCCGCAGCGTCTCCTGGAGGTCGCGGTTCTCTCCGTCGAGCCGCACGCGACGCGCGGAATCGAGCAGGTCGCCGACGACCGCGCTGACCCGTGACGCGTCGTGCACGTGCACGACCGGCTGCTCGTACTCGGGTGCGATCTTCACCGCGGTGTGCTGCCGCGATGTCGTGGCACCGCCGATCAGCAGCGGCAGATTCAGGCCGCGACGCGACATCTCGCGCGCGACGTCGACCATCTGGTCGAGCGACGGCGTGATCAGGCCGGACAGGCCCACGATGTCGGCGCCCTGCTCGAGCGCGGTGTCGAGGATCTTCTCTCCCGGCACCATGACGCCGAGGTCGATCACCTCGTAGTTGTTGCAACCGAGCACGACGCCGACGATGTTCTTGCCGATGTCGTGCACGTCGCCCTTGACGGTGGCGAGCACGACCTTGCCCTGCGTGCGCCCGGCGCCGCCGGCCGCCTTCTCGGCCTCCATGAACGGCTCGAGATACGCGACCGCGCGTTTCATCGCGCGTGCGCTCTTCACGACCTGTGGCAGGAACATCTTGCCGGCACCGAAGAGGTCGCCGACGACCTTCATGCCCTCCATCAGCGGCCCTTCGATCACCTCGAGCGGGCGCTCGTACTGCTGCCGCGCCTCCTCGGCGTCCTCCTCGATGAAGTCGACGATGCCGTGGACGAGTGCGTGCTCCAGCCGCTTCTGCACCGTCGCCTCGCGCCAGCCGAGGTCGCGCTCGCGGCGCGTTCCCTCGCCGCGTACGGTCTCCGCGTACTCGACCAGACGCTCCGTCGCGTCGGGACGGCGATCGAAGATCACGTCCTCGACACGCTCGAGCAGGTCGGGCGGAATGTCCTCGTAGAGAACGAGTTGGCCCGCGTTGACGATGCCCATGTCGAGGCCTGCCGCGATCGCGTGGTAGAGGAACGACGAGTGCATCGCCTCGCGCACGACGGCGTTGCCGCGGAAAGAGAACGAGAGATTCGAGATGCCGCCGCTCGTTTTTACCCCGGGACAGCGCTCTTTCAAGACCGGCAGCGCCTCGATGAACGCCTTCGCGAAGCCATTGTGCTCCTCGATGCCGGTGGCGACGGCGAGCACGTTCACATCGAAGACGAGGTCCTCCGGCGAGAAGCCGACCACGTCGACGAGCAGCCTGTACGCACGCTCGCAGATCGCGACCTTGCGCTCGACGGTCTCCGCCTGACCCTGCTCGTCGAACGCCATCACGACGACGCCCGCGCCGTAGCGGCGCACGACGCGCGCCTGCTCGAGGAACGGCTCCTCCCCCACCAAGAGGCACAACGAGTTGACGATGCCCTCGCCCGGGAGGCACATGAGACCGGCCACGAGCACCGTCCAGCGCGAACTGTCGCCCATGATCGGCAGTCGCGCCACGTCGGGCTCGGTCGCGATCAGGTTGAGGAAGCGCGTCATCGCCTGCACGCCGTCCAGCAGATCGGCGTCCATGTTCACGTCGAGGAGGTTCGCGCCGCCGCGCACCTGCTCGAGCGCGACCTCGAGGGCCGCGTTGTAGTCGCCACTCTCGATCAGCCGCCTGAACTTCGCGGAGCCGGTGACGTTCGTGCGTTCCCCGACCATCACGAAGTTCGTGTCGGGCGTGATCGCGAAGGGCTCGAGGCCGCTGAAGACCGTGCCCGCGACGGGCTCGGGCACGCTGCGTGGCGGAACGCCGTCGACGGCGGCGACGATGGCGCGAATGTGATCGGGTGTGGTGCCGCAGCAGCCGCCGACGATGTTCACGAGCCTGTCCTGGGCGAACTCGGCGAGCACGCGGCTCGTGTCGTGCGGCTGCTCGTCGTAGCCGCCGAACTCGTTCGGCAGGCCGGCGTTGGGATAGCAGGAGACCCACGTCGTGGCGTGCTTGGAGAGATCCTCGACAAACGGCCGCATGTCGGCGGCGCCGAGCGAGCAGTTCACGCCGACCACGAGCGGCATCGCGTGCTCGACAGACACCCAGAACGCCTCGGCCGTCTGCCCGGAAAGATTGCGGCCGCTCTTGTCGACGGCGGTAAACGAGAGCCAGAGCGGAATCTCGGGCGCCTCGTCGAGTGCAGCGACGATCGCGGCCTTCGCATTCAGCGAGTCGAACACCGTCTCGATGAGGAACAGGTCGACACCACCGTCGCGCAGCGCGCGCATCTGATGGGCGTAGGCGTCGCGCACCGCATCGAACGTGACGGCGCGATAGGCCGGGTCGTCGACGCGCGGCGAGAGAGAGAGCGTGACGTTGAGCGGCCCGACCGCACCTGCGACGAAACGCGGCCTGTCGGGTGTGCGCGCCGTCCACTCGTCGGCCGCGCGGCGGGCGAGGCGTGCGCCTTCGACATTCATCTCGTAGACCGCGTCCTCGAGCGCGTAGTCCGACTGCCCGATCGTCGTGGCGGTGAACGTGTTCGTCGTCGCGATGTCGGCGCCCGCCGCGAAGTACTCGTCGTGAATACGCGCAACCACGTCCGGCCGCGTGATGTTCAGGAGGTCGGGATCGCCGGCGACGTCGCGTGGATGGTCCTTGAAGCGCTCGCCGCGGTACGCCTGCTCGCCCCGCACCTGCCCCTGGATCAGCACGCCCCAGGAGCCGTCGAGCACGGCGATGCGCTCTCTGAGCACTGCTTCGAGTCTCTGTCGCGTCCCCGGCATCTCATCCGATCCCGCCTCGAGGATCCGGAGCGCCGATCTTGCACGCACACGGGCTCTTTAGGCGTTTGGTAACCCGGTCGCCAAGCTGCCTTCAAAGCTTTCCGGGGTGCAGGAAGGCTAGCAGTCGCGGGTGCCGGAGCCGGCTGGCCGCCCCGGTACCAGCGGCTAGTGTGCGCCCCCGGGAGCCATGACCATCGACTCGATCGACAATCCGGCCGCGCTGCGCGAGGCCCTTGGCGCCGTCGCCGGCAATCTCTCGTTCTCCTGGATTCCCGGCGCCCGGGCGCTCTTCGCGGAGCTCGACGACGCGCGATTCACCGCGCTCGACCACAACCCGACGGCACTGCTCGGGGAGCTGGCCGACGACGCGCTCGCACGCGCACTGACGCCCGCCTACGTCGAGCGCGTCCGGCACGTGCTCGAGGCTGCCGAAGCGGAGCTGCGCGGCCCGACCTGGTGGACGCGCCGCGACGAGGACGACCGCTTCTCCGTCGCGTACTTCTCCTGCGAGTTCGGGCTCGACGAGAGCCTGCCCATCTACTCCGGCGGGCTGGGAGTTCTCAGCGGCGACCATCTGAAGTCGGCGCACGAGCTGGGCATCCCGCTCGTCGCTGTCGGGCTCCTCTACCGCGAGGGCTACTTCCGCCAGTCGCTCGACGGGAACGGCCGCCAACTCGAGCGGTATCCGATCAACGACTTCTCGCAGCTGCCGGTCACGCTCGTCGACGGCGTCTCGCCGACGGTCGACGTGGCGGCGAAGGGCGGCGGGCTCGTCGCCGTGCAGGCCCAGGTATGGGAGGCGAAGATCGGGCGCGTGTCGCTGTACCTGCTCGACACGGACGTCGACGGCAATCCCGACTGGGCGCGGACGATCACCGACGCGTTGTACGGCGGCGACCGCGAGCACCGCATCCACCAGGAGCTCGTGCTCGGCATCGGCGGCGTGCGGGCGCTACGGAGCCTCGGCGTCGAGCCGACCGTGTTCCACCTGAACGAGGGCCACTCGGCGTTCCTTCAACTCGAGCGGCTGCGTGAGCTCGTGGACGAGGGCGTCGACCGCGACACTGCGGTGCAGCGGCTGCGCGCCTCGACGGTGTTCACGACGCACACGCCGGTCCCCGCCGGAAACGAGGCGTTCGACCCGGTGCTCGTGCAGAAGAACCTCGGCGCGCTCGTCGAGCGGTGCGGATTCGACTGGGACGAGTTCGTCGCGCTCGGGCAGGTCGAGGCCGACGACGGCGGTTTCGGGCTGACGCCATTCGCGCTGCGGACAGCGGCGTATGCGAACGGCGTATCGGAACTGCACGGCGAGGTGTCGCGCGACATGTGGCAGGGCCTCTGGCCCGACCGCGAGGTCGACGACGTGCCGATCCGTTCGATCACGAACGGCGTGCATGCACGCACGTGGATCTCCGACGGGCTCGCCGCCGAGCTCGGCGCCGAGGAGGATACGGGCGCGCCTGCGTTCGCGCACGCGTACGGGCTCGGCGAGGAGACGCTGTGGGAGGTGCACCGCACTGCAAAGCGCGAGCTGCTCTCGTACATGCGCACGTCGCGGTCGCGCGGGGAGGGCTTCGATCCCGACGCGCTGACGATCGGCTTTGCGCGGCGTTTCGCGACGTACAAGCGCGCCGACCTGCTCTTCAGCGATCCCGACCGGCTCGCGCTGCTGTTGAACGACACCAAGCGTCCGTTGCAGCTCGTGCTCGCCGGCAAGGCGCATCCGCAGGACGAGGGAGGCAAGGCGCTGATCCAGCGGGTCGTCGAGTTCGCGCAGGACTCGCGCGCCGGCGGCCGCGTCGTCTTCCTCGAGGACTACGAGATGACGCTCGCGCGCTACCTCGTCCAGGGCGTGGACGTGTGGCTGAACACGCCGCGGCGGCCGCTCGAGGCGTCGGGCACGTCGGGTATGAAGGCGGCGCTGAACGGCGTGCTGAACTTCTCGATCCTGGACGGCTGGTGGGTGGAGGGCTACTCACCAGAGACGGGCTTTCCGATCGGCGACGAGTCGGTGGCGGCGAGCGCCGAGGCGCAGGACAAGGCGGATCGCGAGGCGCTCTTCGCGGTGCTCGAGGAGCACGTGCTGCCGGCGTACTACGAGCGGGACGAGTTCGACCGCCCGCCGCAGTGGATCGAGCTGATGCGCCACTCGATCGCGCAGCTCGGGGCGCGCTTCAACACGAACCGCATGGTCGCGGAGTACGTCGACGGGCTGTACCTGCCGGCGCACCGCGACCTGATCGACGCGCTGACCGCCGCCTGAGTTCCCTACCTCTAAGCCCGCCGCAGCGCCCCAACTGAGCACGTCGCGGAGCGGAACGTGTTCCGCGCAGCAGTGACCCGCTCACCGATAGCGGAGCAGAAGGGGGCTCACGGGGGAAACCGGTTTCCCCCGTGAAGCGAGCGAAGCGAAGCGTCTAGCCGGCGTGGCCGCTGACGCGGAGCTGGTTCTCGGCGTGACGGATGCGCTGCTCGGTCTGCCAGCGGTCGGCGGTCGACTCGCCGCTCTCGATGCGGGCGAGCTCGGCCTGCGCTTCCTCGAGCTGCAGTTGTGCGCGGGCGCCGTCGATCTCAGCGGCGGACACGGCGTCGTCGACGAGCGCGATCGCGCGATCCTCGAGCACCTGGAAGAAGCCGGGGCCCGTCGCGAACTCCTGGATCTGGCCGTCCCCCATGTGCACGCGCGTCGAGCCCGCCTTCAGCATCGCCACGAGCGGCGCGTGCCGCGCGAGCACGCCGATCTCGCCGGCGGCGCCGGGCACGATCAGCATCTCGGCGTCGCCCTCGAACGCGGCGCCCTCCGGCGTCACGAGCGAGATCGAGAAGAGCGGATGGTCCGCCATCAGTGTTTCCTCAGGTGATGTTGCCGCGCCACTGGGGCGCGAGCACCAAGCGATGTAAGGACGCAGGGAAACCCCGCAGTGGTTCTACGGGGTTGACCGAGGACGCGGCAGCGCGCAGCGTGATCGCGTTCCAGGGGCCCGGATGACATCGCCTGAGGGAACACCATTAGGCCGCGACGGGCTCTTCGGCCATCGACTTGGCGCGCTCGACCGCCTGCTCGATCGGGCCGACCATGTAGAAGGCCTGCTCCGGCAGATCGTCGTGCTTGCCGTCGAGGATCTCCGTGAAGCCGCGGATCGTGTCCTCGAGCTTCACGAACTCGCCCGCCGTGCCGGTGAACACCTCGGCGACGAAGAACGGCTGCGACAGGAACCGCTCGATCTTGCGTGCGCGCTGTACGACGACTTTGTCCTCGTCGGAAAGCTCGTCGATGCCGAGAATCGCGATGATGTCCTGCAGGTCGCGGTAGCGCTGCAGCGTCTCCTGCACACGGCCCGCCGTGCGGTAGTGCTCATCTGACACGACGCCCGGCTGGAGCGCGCGCGACGTCGAGTCGAGCGGGTCGACCGCCGGATAGATGCCCTTCTCCACGATCGCGCGAGAGAGCACCGTCGTCGCGTCGAGATGCGCGAAGGTGTTCGCCGGCGCCGGGTCGGTGAGGTCGTCCGCCGGCACGTAGATCGCCTGCACCGACGTGACCGAGCCGGTGCGCGTCGACGTGATGCGCTCCTGCAGCTGTCCCATCTCGGTGGCGAGCGTCGGCTGGTAGCCGACGGCGCTCGGCATGCGGCCGAGGAGCGCCGACACCTCCGAGCCCGCCTGCACGAAACGGAAGATGTTGTCGATGAAGAGCAGCACGTCCTGGCCCTGGTCGCGGAAGTACTCCGCCATCGTCAGGCCGGACAGGCCGACGCGCAGGCGAGCTCCCGGCGGCTCGTTCATCTGCCCGTAGACGAGCGCCACCTTGTCGATCACCTTCGACTCGGTCATCTCGATGATCAGATCGTTGCCCTCGCGGGTCCGCTCGCCGACTCCGGCGAAGACCGAGACGCCGCCGTGCTCACGCGCGACGTTGTGAATCA
>JANMWV010000248.1:0-4610 GCA_031394165.1 Actinomycetes bacterium | reverse complement strand
ATCTTCCGCATCATCAAGGATCTGAACGACGAAGGCCTCACCGTGCTCGTCGTCGAGCAAAACGCGCACATCGCGCTGCAACTGGCGCAGACGGCGTACGTGCTCGAGGTCGGCCGCGTCGCACTCTCGGGGCCGAGCTCGGAGCTGCAGGAGCACGAGTCCATCCGCCGGAGCTACCTGGGCTACTGATGACGGATCTCGTCCGCAGACTCCGCGCGCTCACGCAGAAGCGCACGAGCACCGTCAGCACCGGCGTGTCGCTGCCCGTGCTCATGGGCCTCGTGGGCGCCGTGGTCTTTCTCGTCGTCGGCTCTCTCACCAGCACGATCTTCGCGCAGCAGACCGTCGCCGGCCTCGCGCAGGGCGCAATCTTCGGCAGCCTCGCGCTCGCGCTCGTCTTGATCTATCGGGCAACCGAGGTGATCAACTTCGCACAGGGCGAGCTCGCGATGGCGTCGACGTTCATCGCGTACCAACTCCTCCTCTGGGGGTTCTCGTACTGGGTCGCGTTCTTCTCGACGCTGGTCATCTCATTCGTGCTCGGTGTCGCGATCCAGCTCGTCGTCATCCGTCCCGTACAGCATCGCTCTGTGATCGCCGTCGTGATCGTCACCGTCGGCCTGTTCATCCTCATCGACGGTCTCGTGACGTGGAAATGGGGAGCCGACCTGAAGTTCATGAAGGCCCCGTTCGGCAACACCGTCTACCGCGTTCGCGGAGTCGCGTTCTCGCGCCAGGACCTCGGTGTGCTGTTCGTCTCGATCCTCTCGGTGATCCTGCTGGGCGGACTTTTCCGGTTCACGAAGCTCGGCCTGGCAATGCGGGCCTCGGCACTCCGGCCCGCGGCAGCCTCGCTCGTCGGCGTCCGCGTAAACTGGATGCTCGCGATCGGCTGGGGCCTCGCTGCCGTGCTCGGCGCCGTTGCCGGATTGATGACCGAGCCGTCGCAGTTCCTGACCCCGACGATGATGCAGCCGATCCTGCTCTACGCGTTCGCCGCGGCGGTGCTGGGCGGGCTCGAGAGCCCGACCGGTGCGGTGGTCGGCGGCCTCGCGCTCGGCGTGTTCCTCAACCTGCTCGGCCAGTACGTCGGCTTCGCGACGTCGGAGCTGCGCCTGCCGATCGCGTTCGCGGTACTGCTCGTCGTGTTGGTCGTGAAGCCGAACGGCCTCTTCGGCCGCAGGCAGGTGAGACGCGTATGAGGCGGATTCCTGTCGCCGGGGCAGCGCTCTTCCTCATCTCGGCCGCGGTCATCGTTCTGCTGCGCTTCGGGTTGAGCAACTACCACCAGGGCCTCGCGGCACGCGTCGGGATCTACTTCATCGCGATCCTCGGCCTGAACATCCTGATCGGGTACACGGGCCAGATCTCGATCGGGCACGGCGCCTTCATGGCGATAGGCGGCTACACGACCGCGATCATGTCGGCAGACCACCACCTGAACCTGATCGCGAGCCTGCCGCTCTCGTTCGCGATCACGTTCGTCTGCGGCCTGCTCGTCGGGATCCCCGCGCTGCGGCTTTCCGGCGTCTACCTCGCGCTCGCCACCTTCGCCCTGGCGGTGTCGGTCCCGCAGCTCCCGCTCAAGTTCTCGAAGTTCACCGGCGGCAGCAACGGCATCCGGACGATCGAGACTCCCTCGAACACCTGGGTCTACTGGGTGACGTGGGCGTGCGCCGGGATCGCGTTCGTCGTCGCGTGGCTGATCCTGCGCGGACGCACCGGCCGTGCCTTCCGGGCGATTCGCGACAGCGAGCTGGCCGCCGCCTCCTCCGGGGTCTCGCTGCCGATCTACAAGACGCTCGCCTTCGGGATCTCGGCTGCCTTCGCCGGCGTCGCCGGCTCGCTCTTCGTCCTCGTCACGAACGGGTTCGCGCAGCCGAATGAGTTCGGCGTGCTCCTCTCGCTCCAGCTCCTCATCGGCGCCGCGGTCGCCGGCCTCGGCTCGCTCTGGGGCGTGCTCGCCGGCGCGGCCTTCGTGGCGCTCCTGCCGACGATCTCGGCCAGCGTGCCGCTCGTCGGCTCGAATCACGGCCAGGACGTCGTCTTCGGCCTGATCGTGATCCTGATCATGCTCGCCCTGCCGAACGGCGTGGTGGGCATCCTGGCGCGGCTCGGCCGCCGCCGCGACGCTTGACTCGCGGCCCGATTCCGGCTTGACTCGCGGTTCAACCCGAACTATCTAATCGGATCCCACAACGTCATAATCACCACGCTCGGTCCTTCGGCTTCGGACCCGGGCATTCCCAAACCTATGGAGGGTCGGATGGGTATGAAGGGCAGAGTTCTGGCGATCACCGCCGGAGCGACGATTGTCGCGAGCATCGCGGTCACGGCCGCGTCCGGCGCACAGCGCCTGGATCCGGGCATCAGCGCGACGTCGATCAAGATCGGCGGCACGTTCCCGCTCACCGGAGTCGCATCGCTCTACAAGACGATTCCTGCGGCCGAGAAGGCGTACTACGACTACGTCAACGACCACGGCGGCGTCAACGGTCGGAAGATCGACTTTACGATCCTCGACGACTCGTACGATCCCTCGAAGACCGTCCCGCTCGCGCAGCAGCTCGTCGAGAGCGACAAGGTCTTCGCCGTCGTCGGCAGCCTGGGCACCGCGCCCGGCCTCGCCACCTGGGGCTACATGAACCAGAAGAAGGTCCCGCAGGTTCTGCTCGCCACGGGCGACTCCTACTGGGGCTACTGCGCCGTGAAGAAGTGCGGCGGCCAGACGTATCCGTGGACGACCAACTGGCAGCCCGACTATCCGGGCGAGGGCAAGGTCTACGGCAAGTACATCGCCGCGAATTCGCCCAACGCGAAGATCGGCGTCCTCTACCAGAACGACGCGTTCGGCAAGAACTACTACGCCGGTCTGCGGGTCGGTCTCGGCGCGAAGAAGGGCAACATCGTCGACGCTCAGTCGTACGACGCCACCAACCCGAGCGTTACGCAGCAAATTCTGTCGATGAAGAGCAAGGGCGCCGACACGCTCGTCATCTTCGCCACGCCGACGCCGGCGATCACTGCGATGGTGACGGCGGCGAAGGTTGGCTGGACTCCCAGCGCCACCTTCCTCGGTAACGTCGCGGCCAACCGGATCTTCCTACTGGCGGCCGCGGCAAGCGGAGCGGCTGTCGACGGGGTCATCTCGATGGGATACACGGCGAGCTCGACGACGCAGGGCGACCTGCCCGGCGTGAAGCTCGCGGCGTCGATCGTGAACCAGTACGCACCGTCGCTGCAGGCGAGCTTCACGAGAGGCGACGGGAACATCATGTACGGGTTCGGCGTCGCGTGGACGTTCGTCTACGCACTCCAGCACGCCGGCAAGACCCCGACGCGGGCGGGCCTGCTGAAGGCGCTTCACAGCCTCAACACGGGGGCCAACCCGTTCGTCTATCCCGGCATCAAGCTCCAGACGTCGGCGAAGGACAACTTCCCGATCGAGCAGGAGATCATGGTCAAGTGGGCCGGCGGCGGCAGCGGCGACTTCGCTCCCTTTGGGAAGCTCATCGACCACGTCCGCTAGAACAGCGGCAACTCGTCTGAACCGTGAGGGGGGCTTCGGCTCCCCTCACGCGTTTCTAGCTCGGCCAGCCGTGGCTGGCGGGACGCAGGTCGTACTTCCCGCCGTCACGGCACTCTGCCGACCAGTACGTCGGCGTCGTCTGCTGCCGGCGTGCGTACGTCGTGCGCCAGTAGAAGGCCGCGAGCCGCTGGCCCTCTCCGACGGATGCGCCGAGACTCGTTGCGACGAACCAGATCGACTGCATGCCGTAGCACTCGACCTGCTTCTCGAACCGGTAGCCGAGCACGTGGTACGACTCGTGCGAAACGGTTGCGAGCGCGAGCGCCGCGTTCGCCGCGAGGTTGAGACAGGCGCTGTCGGCGCACGCGTCGGGGTCGTATCGCGCCGGATCCTGCCGGAACCAAGAGAGGTAGTTGCACATCTGCGGCAACAGCAGGAAATAGTCCGCAGGCCCGTGCGAGGGCAGGAGCGTGATGCCGGTGACCATCATCCCCGCCGGCACCGCGATGCCGAGCGACCCGCAGCGTACCGACGGCGACAGGCGCGTCAGGCGCTTCGCGACCGCTTCGGCGACAGCCTCCTCGACGTTCGCCGAGCGCTTGAGCAGCGCTGCGTCGGCAGGGCGCAGCGGCCGTGCCTGTGCGTGGGCGGACGCGGCGGCGAGGCCTGCGAGCGCGACAGCGCAGAAGAGGATCCGCAGACGCATCCCTCCCCCATCGGCAGGAGCGCTTCAGTTGCTTAGGAGAGCGGGGTCTGTCACGGGCGCGCGGCAGGCAAAGCGCTCGCAGACGTACACCGCAGGTTGCCCCTCGACGAGGGTCTTGCCGGCCAGAAGCGGCACGTCGTCCGCCGGGCCGAAGGCCACGACGGCATTCGGATCGAGGCCGCGCAGGGCGGCGCGCGCGAGCGCCGTGCCCGGCCCGCCGCCGACGATCGCGAGCTCGCGCGGCAGCGAGAGGTGCAGGTCGAGGGCGCACAGCGCCCAGCCGAACGCGGTCGGCGCGCGCGGGATCACGTCGCGGACGAGCCGGAGCACCCCGACGGCCCGCCGCTCGAGCTCGTCGTCGCCCCAGATGCGCGC
>JANMWV010000215.1:0-2801 GCA_031394165.1 Actinomycetes bacterium | reverse complement strand
CTTCACGCAGTTCATCGCCAAAGGCATTCAGGCGTCATCGGGCACGACGCAGCCGGACTTCGGAGTCCGGGTCATCCAGTTGATCCACTAGACACGCGAGGAAATCGATGACCTATCAACTGAGAAACGTCGTGATCGCGGTCGTGCTCGGCCTGCTTGCCGCAGCCCTCACTCTCGCGTACGTCACGAACTACAAGAAGAACGTGCAGCACGGCCAGCAGGACGTCGGCGTGCTCGTCGCGGCGGCCGACATCCCCTCCGGGACCTCGGGAGCCGCAATCGTGTCGGGCCACATGCTGGTGCGGAAGACGATCCCGCGCACGGCGGTCGTTCCGGGCGCCATCTCGAGCCCGGATCAAATCGCGCGCCTCGTGTCGACACAGGAAGTCATGGTCGGCGAGCAGGTGACGAGGTCGCGCTTCGGCGGGGCAAACGAGCTCGGCGTCCGCGCGCAGCTGAAGGGAACCCTCCGAGCTGTACAGATCGCCGCGGATCCGAATCAGCTGCTCGCAGGCACCCTCCGCGCCGGCGACCACGTCGATCTGGTCGGGAACATGAAGGTCGAGTCGGCGAGTGGCGGCGATTCGAAGCATTACGACCGGGTCGTGCTACGCGACCTGCTCGTGCTGCGCGCCCCGACACCCCCGGACGCGAAGAACGCCGACCTCAGCTCGACGCAGAAGTACAACGTGATGCTCGCGGTCACCGACTCGCAGGCGTCGAAGCTGTCCTTCGTGACGAAGAACGCCGACCCGAATTCCGCGCCCGACGGCGGCTGGTGGCTCCAACTCCGCCCGGTCACGAACGCGGCCGACAGCCCGGAGAACGTCGACAGCATCGAGACCGTCCTACTCGACGGGCTCAGCCCGGCAGAGCGCGCACGCGTGATCGGAGGTCGATGATGGGCCATCACGACGAAAACAACGGAGATCGTCCGGCGATTCGCGTCTACATGACGGGCAGCTGCGACGGGGCCGAAACGCTCCGCGCAGCGCTCTCGTCGCATCAGGACGTGGAGTTCGTCGGAGCCAGCGAGAACATCGCGGACGCCGCAGGCGCGCTCGCCGGCGGCCACCTTCAGGTCGTGCTGCACGCGAGCCGTGCATCGTCGCTGCCGGCCGACGAGCTCGCATCGATCCGGGAGCACACGCGGGCGCCGGTCGTCCTCGTGGCGTCCGGTGAGGCTTCGCGCCTGCTCGACGAAGCGCTCGACGCCGACGTGTCTGATGTCCTGCTGTTGCCGCAGCTCGCCGACAACGTCGTGTTCGCCCTGCGCAAGGCTGCGCACTCCGCGCGGCGGAGCGACGGCGTTCGAGGCCGGCAGGGCACGATCATCACCGTGTTCTCGCCCAAGGGCGGGACGGGCAAGACCGTGGTCGCGACGAACCTCGCGGCAGCCCTTGCCACGATCGCGGGCAAGAAGACGCTCCTGCTCGACCTCGACCTGCAGTTCGGCGACGCGGCGATCATGCTCGGCGTCGAGCCGGAAAAGACGATCTTCGACCTCGTCGTCGCACCGGGGGAGCTCGACTCAGAGAAGCTCTCCGGCTACACCACGCACCACGCGTGCGGGCTCGAGATCATGCCGGCGCCTCTGCGCCCGGAAGATGCCGAGCTCGTGACCGAGGCGAAGCTCGCCCGGCTGTTGGAAGTCGCGCGCGAGACCTACGACGCGATCATCGTCGACACGTCTCCGTTCTTCCACGGCCCGATGCTGGCGACGCTCGACCGCACGGATGAGCTCTTCCTGCTGTGCGGGCTCGACGTCCCGACGCTGAAGAACGTCAAGTTGTCGCTGCAGACGCTCGAGATGCTCTCGTTCCCGCGAGATCGCATCCGCATCGTCCTGAACCGCGCTAACTCGAAGGTCGGCATGAAGCCCGGCGACGTCGAAGAGGCGCTCGGGATGAAGATCCGGCACCAGATCCCGTCGGACCGGGCTGTGCCCCTGTCCGTGAACCGGGGCAAGCCGGTCGTGCTCGACGACCCCGACGCCGACTTCTCTCGCGCCTTGAGCGAGCTGGCGAAGGGCGTCCTGCCGAAGCCGGCCTCGGACAAGAAGCGCGGCGGCCTTCGGCGCCTGGCGAGGGCGTAGGCAATGGGCCTGCAAGACCGCATCAACAAGCCGGCCACGAACGGTGCGTCCGCCGTCGCGGATCCCGATGCACAGGCTTCGACCGCGTCGCGCGAGCGCGCACCACGCGTTCCCGGCGCGGTCGATCCGTACGCGGAGCTGAAGACACGGATTCATCACGCCGTCATCGCAACCGTGGGTGTCGAGCTGTTCAAGCAGGAGATGACCGAGGACCTGCACGAGCGCGTCCTCCGCGCCGTCACCGAGCAGCTCGTGCTCGACCGGACGCCCCTGACCCGCGAGGAGCGCCGTCAGATCGTCCGGGAGATCACCGACGACATCCTCGGCTACGGCCCGATCGACGCGTTTCTCCGCGACGACTCCGTGACCGAGGTGATGGTCAACGCCTTCGATCGCATCTACTGCGAGCGCGGCGGCAAGCTCGAGCGCACGAACGCCGCCTTCGTCGACAACGCGCACCTGTTGCGCATCATCGACAAGATCGTCTCGCAGGTCGGGCGGCGCGTCGACGAAGCGTCGCCGATGGTGGATGCGCGGCTGCCTGACGGCTCCCGCGTGAACGCGATCATCCCCCCGCTCTCCCTCAGGGGCCCGACGCTGACGATCCGGAAGTTCTCGCGCGACCCGTACACGATGGACGACCTGATCACGTTCGGGTCGGTGTCGCCGAAGGCCGCGCAGTTCCTCGCAGCCTGCGTCAAGGGCA
>JANMWV010000177.1:0-2012 GCA_031394165.1 Actinomycetes bacterium | reverse complement strand
CGCGCTCCGCGGACGAGTGCGAGTTGTCGCGCTCGTGCCAGAGGGCGACGTTATCGAGCCCGACGAGCGCTTGCGCGCGCACGACGCGCGCGAGCCCGCAGATGCGCTCGGCAACGACGGGATTGCGCTTGTGCGGCATCGCGGACGAGCCCTTCTGCCCCTTGCCGAACGGCTCCTGCACCTCGGCGACCTCGGTGCGCGCGAGGTGGCGGATCTCGAGCGCGAACTTGTCGAGTGACGACGCGGTCACCGCCAGCGCTGAGAGCAACTCCGCATGACGGTCGCGCTGGAGGATCTGTGTCGAGGTCGGCGCCGGCTCGAGGCCGAGCCGCTCGCACGCGATTCGCTCGAGCTCAGGATCGGTTGCGGCGTATGTGCCGACGGCTCCGGACAGCTTGCCGACGCGCATGCCGTCGAGCGCGCGTGTCACACGGGTGCGCGCGCGGTCGAGCTCGAATGCCCAGCCCGCGAGCTTGACGCCGAAGGTCGTCGGCTCCGCGTGCACACCGTGTGTGCGTCCCATCTGGAGGGTCGTGCGGTGTTCCTCCGCCCGGGCGACGACGACGGCGAACGCGTGGTCGAGCCCGTCGAGGATCAGCGCCCCCGCCCGGCGGATCTGGAGCGCGAGCGCGGTGTCGACGACGTCGGAGGAGGTGAGCCCGTAGTGGAACCACCTGCCTTCCTCGCCGAGCTGCTCGGCCACCGCGTCGACGAAGGCCGCCGTGTCGTGGTGGAGCGTCGCCTCGAGCTCGGCGACCCGCTCGGGGCTCGGCACCTGCGCCGTCTCCTGGAGTGCCTGCGCGGCCGCTGCCGGCACGACGCCGAGCTCGGCCCAGGCGGCCGTGGCTGCGAGCTCGACCTCGAGCCAGGTTGCGAGCCTGCCCTCGTCCGACCAGATGCTGGCCATGGCGGGGCGGGAATAACGGGCGATCACCTGAGACAGTCTAGGGCCGCCGCAGGTCGGCCCGACCGGAGGCTCCCGGCTAGCTACGCAGGATCCGCAAGGCGAGCGCCGCCGCGTTGCGCGCGTTGTCGACGCCGACGGCGGCGACGGGCACGCCCGGGGGCATCTGCGTGATCGCAAGCAGCGCGTCGAGCCCGTCGAGCACGCTCAGGCTCGACCGCAGCGGCACGCCGATCACGGGCAGGTCGCTGTGCGCCGCGACGACGCCGGGCAGCGCGGCCGACAACCCCGCGCCGCAGATCAGCACCTTCAGGCCGCGCTCCCGCGCGGAGCGCGCGTACTCGGCGACCGCGTCGGGCGCGCGATGGGCCGAGCGGACGTCGAACTCGTACGCGACGCCGGCCTCCTCGAGCACGTCGAATGCGCCCTGCATCCGCTCGCGATCGGACTCCGACCCGACGAGGATCCCGACGACGGCGTCAGGCACGGGTGAGGGCGGCGATGTCGGAGCGGTAGTGCATGCCGGAGAAATCTATGCGCGCGGCGGCTGCGTATGCGGCATCACGGGCGGCGGCGACCGAATCGCCGAGCGCCGTGACGTTGAGGATGCGGCCTCCGTTCGTGACGAGCCGCCCGTCGTGCAGGGCGGTGCCCGCGTGGAAGACGAGCGCGCCTGTCGCCTCCGCCTCCCCGACTCCGGAGATCGGGCTGCCGGTGTCACCGCGCTGCGGGTACTCGCCACCGGCGAGTACGAGCGTCACGGCGGCGCTCTCCGACGCCGTGATCGTCATGCCGCGCAGAGCGCCGGTCGCGGCGCCGGAAAGCGCCTCGAGCAGATCGCCCTCGAGCCGCGGCACGATCGACTGCGTCTCGGGGTCGCCGAAGCGGCAGTTGTACTCGAGCACGCGCGGGCCGTCGTCGGTCAGCATCACGCCCGCGAAGAGCACGCCGACGAACGGCGCGTTGCGCCGCGCGAGCTCCGCGACGACCGGCGCGCAGAGCGACTCGACGAGCTCGCCGGCCTCGGCTTCCGACAGTCGTGGCACCGGCGAGTACGAGCCCATGCCGCCGGTGTTCGGGCCCTCGTCGCCGTCACCGATGCGCTTGT
>JANMWV010000165.1:0-10905 GCA_031394165.1 Actinomycetes bacterium | reverse complement strand
CCTTGCATCGCACGCACCCATCGCGCCCCGTCAGCGCGTGGGTCACTCAGTGAGAGCTTCTAAGCGGCCGGCTTGCCGGCGTCCGGGTTCGGGACGGCGACCTGCTTCCAGAGTGTGATCTTCCCGTCGCGGACGACGAAGAGGGCCGCCGCCTTCACACCCGGGGATGCGCAGTGGTGCTTCGGCCGCTGGCCCAGCACGAACGTCGCGACCGCGCGGTCGCCGCGCACCTGGATCGCGACGATGCGCCCGGCGCACGGCAGCGCATTGTTGAAGCCGACCGCGAGCGCGCGGCTCGTCAGCACGACGTCGACGCCGGGCTGAACAACCCGCGCGTTGGGGGCGAAGAGCCGAGCCGCGGCCGCGTTGCGATTCGCGTTGAGGTCCTCGCTCCAGGCGCGCGCGACTGCCGCCGGCGACGGGGACGCATTCGCCGCGACCGCGAGCGAGGCCAGGAAAGCCAGCACCTGCGCGCGACTATAGTCCGCGCCGTGGACTTCGACCTGTCGCCGGAACAGAAAGAGATCCAGGGGCTCACGCGCGACTTCGCCCGGCAGGAGATCGAGCCGCACGCGGCGGAGTGGGATCGCGAGCACCGGTTTCCACGTGAGGTCTTCACGAAGCTCGCCGAGCTCGGCCTGATGGGCGCGTGCATCCCCGAGGAGTACGGCGGCGCCGGCGCCGGCTTCCTCTCCTACATTCTCGTGCTGGAGGAGCTCTCCCGCGCCGACGCGGGGGTCGGCGTCACCGTCGCGGTGCACACGAGCGCGGCCACGCTGCCGCTGCTCGCGTACGGCACCGAGGAGCAGCGCGCGCGCTTCGTGCCGCCGCTCGCCCGTGGCGAGCACCTCGGCGCGTTCGCCCTCACCGAGCCCGAGGCCGGCTCCGACGCCGGGGCGCTGCGCACGCGCGCCGACGCCGAGGGAGAGGGCTGGCGGATCACCGGCGCGAAGCAGTGGATCACGAACGGACGCCATGCCGGCACGTTTCTCCTCTTCGCGCGCACCGACCAGGGGCAGCCGGGCGCTCGCGGTGTCAGCGCATTCGTCCTCGACGCCGAGCACGTGCGCATCACACGGGACGAGGAGAAGCTCGGCCTCAACTCGTCGTGCACGAACGACCTCGTCGTCGAGGGCGCCGTCGTCGGCCGCGACCGGTTGCTGCACGAAGAGGGCAAGGGCTTCCACGTCGCGATGGGGACGCTCGACGGCGGCCGCATCGGCATCGCCGCGCAGGCGCTCGGCATCGCGCAGGCCGCGTACGACGTCGCGCGCGAGTACGCGAAGGAACGCCATGCGTTCGGCCACGCGATCGCCGAGTTCCAGGCGATCCAGCAGAAGCTCGCCGACATGTCGACGGAGATCGACGCCGCGCGCCTGCTCGTCTACCGCGCGGCGTGGGTGAAGGAGCGCGGCGAGCCGCACACGGAGGCGGGCGCCAAGGCGAAGCTCTTCGCGTCGGAGATGGCCCGCCGCCAGACCGGCGAGGCGATCCAGATCCTGGGTGGCTACGGCTACACGAAGGACTTCCCGGTCGAGCGCTACTACCGCGACGCGAAGATCACCGAGATCTACGAAGGCACGAGCGAGATCCAGCGACTCGTGATCGCGCGCTCCATCCTCGGCCTGACCGAGCGCACGCTCGCACAGGGCTAGAACACGTGCCGCGCGACCGGAACGAGCCCGTCCGCTTGAACCGCATCTACACGCGCGGCGGGGACAAGGGAGAGACGAGCCTCGGCGACGGCTCCCGCGCGCCGAAGCTCGACCTGCGCGTCGTCGCCTACGGCAGCGTCGACGAGCTCAACTCGCTGCTCGGCCTCGCGCTTGCAGCGGACGACCTGCCGGCGGCGCTCCGGCCGGTGCTCGAGCTCCTGCAGAACGAGCTCTTCGACGTCGGCGCCGACCTCTCCGTTCCGTTCGCAGGCCCGGACGAGCGGCTCCGGGTCACGCAGCCGATGATCGACCGTCTCGAGAGCCTGTGCGACGAGCACAACGAGCCGCTGCCGGAGCTGAAGAGCTTCGTGCTCCCCGGCGGCAGCGAGGCGGCCGCGCGCCTGCACGTCGCACGCGCGGTCAGCCGGCGCGCAGAGCTCGCCGCCCTGGCCGCGGCGGCCGCGCACGACGTGAACCCGCTCGTGCTCGTCTACCTGAACCGCGTCTCCGACCTGCTGTTCATCCTCTGCCGTGCGGCGAACGCGCTCGCGGGCCACGCCGAGCCGCTCTGGCGGCCCGGCGGCACGCGCTAGCGCTGGTGCGCTACCGGCGGGAGGCCGGCACGCGCACGCCGCCCGTCAGCGTCGCGACGACCTTGGCGAGCTTCACCGTCGGCGTGTTCTTGGGCAGCGCGATCGTGGCGCCGGCGGCAATCGCGGCGGCGAGCTTCTTCCGGTCGCTCGTGAGCACGACGAGCCTGACGCCCGGGAACACCGTGCGCAGGTCGTGGACGAGTCCTAGCGAGTACTGGTCGATGTCGACGACGATCACCTCGACGTTGCGCTTCGGGTCGCCGGTGAGCGAGAACGCGGAGTCGCCGGTGGACGCGATGAGCCGCGTGCCGTGCTTGGGCTCGCCCGGCAGCTGGCTCGGCAGGTCGGCGCCGGCGAGCACGACGTCCTTGAACTTGCGCTTCTTCGCCTCGGCGGCCGCGCTCTTCGCCGACCGCAGCAGCTGCACGGCGATCGACTTCCGGATCACGTCGCCGCCCGAGGTCGCAGTCCACAGGAGCTGGTAGTGGCCCGGCTTGTGCACGGACTTCGGCAGCGTCAGCTTCACGATCGACACGCCGGCCTTCGCGCTCACGTGCCAGGTGTAGACGCGGTCGCCGCGCGCGTTCACGAGCGTCGCGTCGAGCAGCGTTGCACGCGTGGCCGAGAGGTGAATGCCGATGAACCGCCGCTGGGCGAGCACGAGGCGCTTCGTCCCGACGACCGCGAAGACGAACTTCGTCGCGGGCTGACCCGGGCCGGCCGAGACCTGCAGCGGCAGTGCGGATCCGACTGCCGCCGTGACGAGGTTCGTCGGCCCGACGACGGTGCCGGCAGGCTCCAGCGAGTCCACGACGGTGATGTCGCCGACGCCGAAGCCCTTGGTCGTCAGCGCCGTGCGGGCGTCGGCGAGCGACAGCCCGGCGAGCTGGGGCACGATCTTGATCGCCGCGCTGCGGACGCTCGCGTGGCCCGCGGTGTCGGTCTCGACGATCGAGAAGGCACGCGTGTCGGTCGCGCTGAACGGCCCCATGTCGATCTCGTGCTCTGTCGCGCCGAGGTTCCGGTACGGCTGGTCGTCGACGAAGAGCACGAAGCCGGCGACCGCGTTCGACTCGACCGCACCGGGATCCCAGCGCAGTCTCAGGTTGCCATTGTCGACTGTGCCGTTGAGGTTCGTCGGCGACCCGGGCGGCGTCTGATCCTTGACGAGCGCGAAGAGCGTGAGGTGGCGTGTGAGCACGTGCACGGTCCCGTTCTCGCGCCAGAAGCCGTCGCTCCAGTCCGCCGGCAGCTGGCCGGCGCTCGGCAGGGTGTGCAACAGGCGCCACGTCGAGCCTTCGAACGTCGCGGGAACGTTGCCCTGGCCGTTGGCGAGAACGATCTCGAGCGGCTGTGCGAACGCATGCACCTGGCCGCCGGCCATCGCCCAGCGTGCGGTCACGTCGACCACGGACTCGATCGGCAGCGTCGACCCGAGAGAGGCGACAACTCCAGGCGCGACCTTCAGGACGAGCCAGTCGCCCGGGTTCGTGGTGGCCGACCAGGAATTCGACGCCATCGTGACGGTCGTGCCGGCGTCCGGCGCCGTCACGGTCGTCGCGTTCGCAAGGCTCGTGTTCTTCTCGATGGAGGGGACAGGGCCGGGGCTGCCTGCCGTGTAGATCGTGAAGTGGAGGAGCAGCGGCGACGTCTTGCCCGACGCGTCCGTCAGGGTGCCGGCGAGCGTGTGCGGTCCGGCGGAGAGGGCGCCGGTGGCGAAGTCGACGTGCGTGCCGGTAATCGTCGGCGCGACGGTCGCAAGCCCGTCGAGCGTGACGCCGCTCAGCGTGACGATCTCGCTCAGGTCGAGCACGATGGAACTGGCCGAGGCGACGACCGAGCCGTCGGCGGGCGCCGCCGTCGTAACGCTCGGCGCCGTGTTGTCGATGCGGATTCCGGTGCGGGTCGAGGTGCCGACGTTGCCGAGGGCGTCGACTGCGCTCGCGCGAATGTCGTAGAGGCCGTCGGCGACGGTGCGCGTGTCGAAGCTCGCCGCCCACGGGGAGGCGTTGTCGGTGGAGATCGTGCTCCAGGTGTTCGCGCCGGCGGGGCTCTCCTGGAACGAGACGCTGACGGCGTCAGGACCCGCGGTCGTCGCGGTCAGGCCGACGGTGCCGGCGAGCTTCGCGCCCGGGTCGTTGAACGTGACGGTCGGCGCGGTCGAGTCGACGTGCACCGTGATCGGCGTCGTCGTGCGGACGTTGCCCGCCTTGTCGGCGACGAGGATGCGCAGGTCGTAGTCGTTCGTCGGTACCGTCGTCGCGTTCCAGGTCGTGTCGTACGGGGCGGTGTTGACGGTCGCGATCGACGTCCACGTGTTCATGCCGGTCGGCGTGTACTGGAACTCGACGCTCTGGACGCCCGCGCCCGTGTCGTTCGCGGTCGCATGGAGCGGCGAGGTCGGGCCGCCGATCGTGTTGCCGCTGTTCGGCTGGGTGATCGAGCCGGTCGGGAGCGTGTTGTCGACGACGACGGTACGGATCGCGCTCGTGCCGGTGTGGCCTGCGCCGTCGGTCGCGATTGCGCGCAGCTCGTACGTCCCGTCGGTGAGCGAGCCGGTGGCGAACGGCGTCTGGAAGGGCGGGCCGACCGTGGCGATCGAGATCCAGCTGCCGGCGCCCTGCGCGCGCTGCTGGAACTCGACCGTCGCGGTGTCGGCGTCGGTCGTCGCGGAGATGGTCGGCGTACCGGAGATCGCGGCGCCCGGATCGTTCACCGTCGGCGACGGCGACTGGTTGTCGACCGTGACAGTGACGGGGGCGGAGAGCGTCGTGTTACCGGCCGGGTCGGTGGCGCGCACCGTGAGCTGCACCGGGCCGTCGGCGACGCCCGTCGAGTCCCACGTGGCGCTCGACGCAGCACCGCTCGCGATCGGCGAGCCGCCGACGAGGAAGACGTAGGTGAGCGGGTTCGCGTCGCCGGACGTCGCGGAGATCGTCACGCTGGAGCCGCTGACGAAGGTGCCTGCGGTCGGCGCGCCGACGGCGGCGGTCGGAGCGGTGTTGTCGACGACGACCACGCCTGCGCCGCCCGGGTGCAGGTCGATCAGCGAGACGTTGCTCACAGCGTCGGTGATGCGTGCGCGGAGGTGGTACGCGCCGTCGGTGACGGCCGTCGTGTTCCACGCCGTCGAGTAGACGCCCGCCGCGCCGGTGTTGTCGGTGCCGATCGTCGTCCACGGTGCCCCGCCGGTGGGCGAATACTGGAACGCGACCGAGGCGATGCCGGCGCCGCTGTCACTGGGCGTCGCGGTCAGGGTGACGGTGCCGGACACATAGTCGGAGGCCGAGCAGGTCGGGCAGGCGGGCGGGGTGGCGTCGATCTTCACCGTGACGGACTGCTGCGTCTCGATGTTGCCCGCGACGTCGACCGAGAAGAACGTGATTGTGTGCGTCCCGTCGTTGGAGCCGTTCGCCGGGGCGGGGATCACGAGGCCGGTGCCGTACTGGGGCGCGCCGCCGTCGACCTGGTACTCAGTGGTGCTGACGCCGGAGCCTGCATCGGTCGGGTTGAGCGTCACGGTGACGTCGACCGCGGAGAAGCCGGCCGGAACGCCGGAGGCCGTGGTGACAGGCTTCGTGTTGTCGACGCGGCGGCCGGTGACGACGCTCGCGCTGCTGTCGTTGCCCGCGGCGTCGCGCACGGTGACGCGCACGTCGTAGAGGCCGTCGGCAACGCCCGTCGTGTTCCAACTCGCCGACACCGGCGTCCACGTCGAGCCGCCGTCGCCGGAGATCTCGAAGGTCGTCGAGACGATGCCCGATGCGTTCGCGCCGCCCGGGTCGGTCGTGCCGGCCGGGTTCGTCGCGAGGTTGATCGTCGCGTGCAGGTTCGCGCCCGGGTCGACGATCTGCGCGGTCGGCGCGGTGTTGTCGATCAGCCTGTTGTCGACCGAGGTCGCGTTCTGCACGTTGCCGGCGACGTCGTAGGCGATGGTGCGGAAGTCGTAGTGGCCGTCGGCGACGCCATGGGTGTCGTAGCTCGCCGTGTACGGCGCCGTTGTGTCGGTGCCGACGGTCGTCCACGTGCCCGCGCCGGTGGGCGAGATCTGGAAGTCGACGTGGTCGACGCCCGAGCCTGCGACGCCCTGCGGGTCGTTCGGGTCGGCGGCGGTGCCTGAGAGCACGATCGTGTTGTGCAGGTTCGCGCCGGGGTCGTCCTGCGCCGTCACCGGGCGCGTGTTGTCGATCTTCACGTTCGCGACCGTGGCCGACGTCGTCACGTTGCCGGCGCGGTCGGTGATCCGCACGTGCATCTGGTAGACGCCGTCCGTGACCGCCGTCGTGTCCCAGGCGGCCGGCGTGGCGATCGGGGCCCATGTCGCGCCGTCGCTCGAGTATTCGTAGGTCAGCGTCGCGCTGTCGACGCCGGAGGCGTAGCCGTTCGTGGGCGGATCGCCGGTCGTCGAGCCGAGGGCGATCGTGCCGCGGATCGCGTGGGCTGCGTTGGCGGCGGCCGGGTCGGTGAGCGTCGCCGTCGGGAAGGTGCGGTCCTCGTTCCATGTCCAGCTCGCCGGCGACGCGTCGGTGTTGCCCGCGAGGTCGATCGCGCGGATCTGGATCGTGTGCGAGCCGTCGACCGGCGTGGAGGCCAGCGAGTGCGGGCTCGAGCAGCTCGTCCACGCGCCGGCGTCGAGCTTGCACTCGTAGCCCTGGGTCGCCTCGCTCGCCGAGAAGGTGAAGGTCGGGTTCGGGGCGTTCGTCGGGTCGCCCGGGTTCGTCAGCAGTGTCGTGTCGGGCAGCGTGCGGTCGACCGTGACGGCGTTGATCGAGGTGCTCGCATGGCCGACGTTGTCGGTCGCGACCGCGCGGATCCAGTAGGCGCCGTTCGCCGGGAGCATCCAGGCTGCGGCGTACGTGCCGGCGGAGCCGGTCGTGTCGGTGCCGATCGTCGTGACGGTGCCGCCCGAGCAGTTGGCAGTCGTGCAGCTCGAGAAGACGACCTGCGCGACGCCGTTGCCGGCGTCGGCCGCGGTCGCGTTCACGGTGAACGGATCCGCGGACGCGGCGTTGACGTAGCTGGCGTTCGCCGGGACGGTCATGTTGACCGTCGGGGCCTGGTTGTCGACGGTGACGTTCGTGACCGTGTCGTTGCCGACGTTGCCCGCCCAGTCGGTGGCCGTCGCCTTGATGTCGTACTGGCCGTCCACGACCGCGTCCGGGCCGGTCTTCGTGTTCCACGTCGCCGGGACGATCGTCCAGGTGCTCGTGCCGTGCGGCGCGACGCGCCAGACGACGGTCGGGCTCGGGTCGGCGTCGGGCGTGGACGCGGTCAGCGTCACGGTGCCGGCGATGCCGCCGTTCGTGACCGGGTTCGAGATCGTCACGACCGGCGCGGTGTTGTCGACGCGGAGGTTCGAGATCGCGGGGGACGACGTGGCGACGTTGCCGGCGTTGTCGGTCGCCACGACGTGCAGGTCGTAGAGGCCGTCCGCGACCGCGTCGGGGCCGGTCTTCGTGTTCCACGGCAGCGCGGCGATCGGGGTCCACGTGCCGGCGCCCGCCGGGCTGACATCGAAGGTGACGCTTGCAATGCCCGTGCCGCCGACGTCGCTCGACGTGGACGTGAGCGTGACGGTGCCGCCGACGTGCGCGCCCGGGTCGGCCATGCTCGCTGCGGGCGGTGTGGTGTCCATCGTCCAGGAGTAGGTGGCCGGGCTCGGGTCGACGTTGTTGGCGACGTCGGTCGCGCGGACGGCGAACGAGTGCGGGCCGTCGGGAAGGCCGAGATAGGTCTTCGGCGTCCCGCAGGCGCTGTAGCCAAGGCCGTCGACGTCGCATTCGAAGGTCGCGCCGGCCTCGTTCGACGTGAAGCCGAACGTCGGGGTCGCGTTGTTGCTCGGGTCGGACGGCTTCGCGCCGATTGTCGTGTCCGGCGCGATCGTGTCGATCTTGATCGTCTGCGTGCCGACGCCCGTGATGTTGCCGACGTTGTCCTCGGCGAGCCACTTGATCGTCGTCGTGCCCTCGGTGGAGAGGTTGAAGGTCGCGCTTGCGCCCGCGACCTCGGTGCCGTTCGTGACGACGTCACTGCCGTTGATCGCCGGGCTGCTGCCGTCGGTCGTGTAGACGATGCGCATGACGCCGGACTCGCCCGCCTCGCCGGCCGCGGTGATCGCGACGGCGACGGGGGAAGCGACGTACCAGCCGGCTGAGCAGGCGCCGGCGTTGCAGGCGATCGCGGTCGTCGGCGCGCTCGGGTCGGCATGGGCGGTGAAGCTCGTGCCGGCACTCGAGAGGCCCGCGTTGTTCTGCGCCGTGATCGAGCCGCTCTGTGTTCCTGCGGTCGCACCGAAGCTGTAAGTACCGCCCGTGTTCGACCAGCCCGTGCCGAGCGACGGATAGGTGTAGCCGGCGAGCCCGGAGTCTGCGTCGGTCGAGCCGCTCGGGGTGACGGTGAAGCCGCCGGAGCCGCCGCCCTGGACGAAGACCGTCGAGCCGCTACCGGGGTAATAGGCGTGCGCGAAGCCGGAGAACGCGATGCTCGGCGCGTTCGGCGCGGTCGTGTCGAGGCGAACCGTCTGCGTCGAGATCGCGGAGCGGTTGCCGACGTTGTCGTCGGCGACCCACTTGATCGTCGTCGTGCCGAGCGCGGCGACGTTGAACGCGGCCGTGGCAGCGCTCACCGTGGTGGCGGTGCCGCTCGACGTCGGGTTCGTGCCGTCGGTCGTGTAGACGATCTGCTTGACGCCGGACTCGCCGGACTCACCGGCCGCGTCGATCGAGATCGCCACCGGCGAGGTCGTGTACCAGCCGGCAATGCAGGCTGCCGTGTTGCAGGTGATCCCGCTCGTCGGCGCCGACGAGTCGACATGCGCGGTGAAGCTCAAGCCGGAGCTGCTGTCGAGGCCGGCGTTGTTCCGGGCCGTGATCGAGCCGGACTGCGTTCCCGCGGAGCCCGTGAAGGTGTAGTCGCCGTTCGTGTTCGACCAGCCGCTGCCGAGCGACGGGTAGTTGTAGCCGGCGACACCGGACTCGGCGTCGGCCGCGCCGCTCGCGGTGACGGTGAAGGCGCCCGCCGAGCCGCCCTTGACGTAGACGGTCGAGCCGCTGACCCAGTAGCCGTTCGTGAGGCCCGAGAAGCTGACGCCCGTCGGGGCCGACGGCCGCGTGCCGTCGATCTGGAGCGTCTTCGACTGGACGGACGACGCGTGATCCAGGTTGTCGACGACGAACCACTTGATCGTGCCGGCGAAGGAGAGCTGGAAGTTCGCTGTCGCCGCGTTCACGGTCGTCGCCGTGCCGCTCGACGTCGGGTCGCTGCCATCGGTCGTGTAGACGATCCGCTTGACGCCCGAGCCCGTGCCGTCGTTGCCGATGAGTGCGATGTCGACCGGGACGCTGTTGATCCAGCCCGCGCCGCACGGATTCGTGTTGCAGGTGATCGAGCTCGTCGGTGCGGCGCTGTCGGCGCGGGCGGTGAAGCTCGTGCCGGCGCTCGAGAGGCCCGCGTTGTTCTGTGCGGTGACCGAGCCGCTCTGCGTGCCGGCGGTGGCATCGAAGGTGTAGACGCCGTTACCCGTCCAGCCGCTGCCGAGTGCCGGGTACGTGTACCCGCCGATCCCGGAGTCGGCGTCGACCGAGCCGCCGCCCGTCACCGTGAAGCCGCCGGTGGCGCCGCCGTTGAAGTAGACGATGGCGCCGCTGCCCGGGTAGTACGCATTGCTGAAGCCGGAGTAGGCGAGAGTCGGAGCCGACGGCGGCGTGTTGTCGAGCTTCACGACCTGCGTCGTGATTCCGGAGACGTTGCCGACGTTGTCCTCGGCGACCCACTTGATCGAGTCGGTGCCGAGCGTCGGCAGGTTGAACGCGGCCGTGGCGCCGCTCACCGTGGTGGCGGTGCCGCTGGATGTCGGGTTCGTTCCGTCGGTCGTGTAGACGATCTGCTTGACGCCCGACGCGCCGGACTCACCGGCCGCGGCGATCGAGATCGCCACCGGCGAGGTCGTGTACCAGCCGGCACCGCAGGCGGCGCTGTTGCAGGTGATGCTGCTCGTCGGCGCGCTCGCATCGGCCTGAGCGGTGAAGCTCGTGGCGCTGCTCGAGAGGCCGGCGTTGTTCTGCGCGGTGACGCCGCCGGTCTGGGTCGCTGCGGTGGCGTCGAAGCTATAGTCGGCGCCGATGTGCGTCCAGCCGGTGCCGAGGCTCGGGTACGTGTAGCCGGCCATACCGGATTCGCCGTCCGTCGAACCGCTGCCGGTGACCGTGAAGCCGCCGGTGCCGCCGCCCTGGAAGAAGACCGTCGAGCCGACGCCCGGGTAGTACGCATGGGTGAAGCCCGAGAAGGCGAGGGACGGCGCGGTGGGCGCGGTCGTGTCGACGAGGACGACCGTGGTCGTCGAGGCGGTGTTTCCGACGTTGTCGGTGCCGGCGAGGGTGTAGCGGTAGCAGAGGCCGTCGGTCGGAATGGTGTCCGCGGTCGAGCCGGTGCTCGTGATGTCGGCGGCGATCGTCGTCGGGTTGCCGTTGATCGAGCCGGCGGCCGGGCAGCTGCCCGCGCTCGCGGGTGCGGCCTGGGTGCGGGTCAGCGTGTTGCCACCGACGGTCTCGAGACCGGACGCGGTCGCCGACGCGGTCTCGCCGTAGAGGCTGGTGACGTTCGGCGAGTCGTTGAGCGAGCTCGAGAAGGCCGCGCCCTTCGAGGTGCCGCTCGATCCC